>JAJYOH010000208.1 GCA_021796315.1 Chloroflexota bacterium | reverse complement strand
GGAGGTGGTGTTGCTCCTGCACATGCCGACAAACTCATACCTAAACCTACGCCCAACACCACCAGAACGACAACTGTATCCAGTGTACCGCGTTTCTTCCTACGAGTGTAAACCAGAGAGAGCAGGGCTAACGGTGTAAAGAGCGCGCCAGTTGGGTTGCCTCCCCACGGCACATAGGGATTGGTGCTGTTTGAATTTACACCGCGCGATAGGAATCGTCCAGTCGTCGGGTCATAATACTGCCCGTTGCCAACATAGATCAATCCAGTGGATGTATCCATCAACCCGCCCAGGTAACCGATGGTGATGTTGCCTGTCCCGCTGGATTGCATCAGGTCGCCCCACGGCGTGTAGCGTGCCGAGTAGGTGATGTTGCCTTGCGCATCTACAAGTTGGCGCGGCGTGTTCGTACCATCCGAAAGATCATACGCCCACGAATCGGTCAGCTCACCTATTGGCCCCACACCATACAGATAGAAGGTGGTCTTGCCCGCGGCGGTTGCCATAAGCGGGTTGTTGCCATCCAACACATACTGCGTGGTCACACCTGCCGCGCTCATGGACAGGCGATGACCCAAACCATCATAAGACATGCTGACCGTGGACGACGGACCGTTGACCGTGATCAGGCGATCGGCTGAATCATAGGCATACGTGTTCACGCCGTTGGAAAGCAGGTTGCCGTCCGCATCGTAGGTGTAATCGCGGCCACAAACGATCTGCCTACTTGACGGCATTATCTTGCTAACTTATTGCTTATGGTTTTACCAAAGTCGCTTGACAGGATGACAGATTTGGGACGTGGCGCCATGGCGCCATCACGAACAGGCGAATAACGCGAATAGAGTCCTGAAGAATTCGTGAAATTCGCTCGTTCGCGACATTCGCGTTAAGAATTTCCCGACTTTGGTAACGCCATGCTTATTGCTGCCATCCCATTGCTTGTAGACTAATATCAAGACAACTTGTCGTGTCTCCCGCAAATAGCCCATAAAAATCATCTATGGTCAGTCCTGTTGCATTCGATAATGGAACACCGCTCGGTTCTGGATTTATTGGGCTCTTACCTAGATTTATCTTTACAGATTCTATTTCTCCATTTGGGCATATACTCACGTGGGACGACGGGATCTTATCTTGAGATTTGCTCGCCGTGTATAACACGATGGTATCAAGATCATTGTATGTCAATTTAATACCATATAGAATTAGGTTATTTGGAAGATCCAAGTAGAGTTCAATCGAAGTGGGATGGCCATATTTTCGTAGTATCTCACTGAGATGATAGGCCGACCAGTCTTGGGGCCTGATTTCGCGATTCCATAGTCCGTCCAGTGTGACTTCGATGTTCTGAACCACATTATTTTGTATATCTGTCTTGAAATAGACCCTACCGCCTCCTTTGAAAGCAAGGGTAGTAGACACAAGAGTATGAACTCCCTGATTGCTTACAAAACCCTGCTTGCCTAGACTGTTGAAAAGGCTTTCCACTTGAGTGTAGCTTGTCAACTCTGGGCGAATTCCCCAGAAACAAGGAAAAAGGCAATTTCCATTCGTTTGCAGAAAGGCCTCTAATTCTTTCTGGATATCGGAAGGGGATAGCGTAGGCGTTATGGTCGAATTCTCGGTAAGCGAGACATTCGGTATTTGGGTCACATTTGAGAGTGGGGTACTGACAGAATAGTTTGTGCCCAAACCTCTACACCCATTGAGGATGGTAAACAAAATTAGTAGCAAGCTACACTTCTTTATGCGCATAATTACCTCGCGTGCATGGATATCAAATGCCTAGATTGCAATTGGTCTCTCTATTTTTGGAAGAGGTATTTGATTGTCCAATCATATCTCGCTTTCCCTGCTGCAGTTGTTAAATCGATATTCCCTGCAACAAAATTTGCGAACATGTCTCCCCAATCCTCATCTGGAGTGTTTCCTGTGCCATCGAAATCACCTGCGCCTGCAGGGTGCATCAACGCTCTTAGGGTAAACCCATTCGGGTCAGTGAGATAGTGGTCCTTGTATCCTGCCCAGTTATTTCTGTGGTAATCAGATTGAGGTTTGTCTCTTCCCATAACTACTTCGCCATCCGCAGTAACTTCTCCATGGTTCAGAGCGTTAACGAATCTTCCTCCGAGGCTATAGTTGAGCAAATGTCCCATTTCATGGTAAATTAGCAAATATGGGAATCGTCCGTTGTACCGGAAATTGATCCGCTGAGGATAAGTAGTCCCACCATAGTTATTCTGATTCCATTTTATGTAGAAAGTCTTTGGTCCATTAAGCAATGTTTTTAGCATGCCATTCAGTGCGGCATCAATGTTTGAAAGCGCACCAAACGCGATGTGAATCTCCGTTGTGTGCCATTTTCCTGTGTCATCCGAAAGGGTTATACCGAATCTCGTGGAAATCTGTGTTTTATAATCGTCATCCGTTATTGGCACGACGGTCGCTGTGCAAGTCGCAGTAGGAGTGTTTGTTGGAGTACCAGAAGGGGTTGATGTAGGAGAAGGTGTAACGGTGACAGCTACTGCTACCGTGCCATTTGGGTTGGGCGTGGCAGTAACTGCAACAGTTCCAAATGGCGTTTGCAGTGTGGTTTGGCACGCCGATAATCCCAATCCAAGAGCTGTGCTTAATACTATCAGAACTACAATTGTATCCAGTGTACCGCGTTTCTTCCTGCAGCTGTAAACAAGGAACAGCAATGCCAGCGGCGTGAAGAGTGCACCGGTTGGATTGCCTCCCCACGGCACATACGGATTGGTGCTGTTTGGATTTACATCGCGTGATAGGAATCTTCCGGTGCTTGGATCATAATACTGCCCGTTGCCAACGTAAATCAGGTTAGTGGCATTATCCATCAGCCCGCCCAAGTAGCCGATAGTGAAGTTGCCTGTCCCGCTAGATTGCATCAAGTCGCCCCACGGCGTGTAGCGTGCCGAGTAGGTGACTTCTCCGCTCGCATCTGTCAATTGGCGCGGAGTATTGGGCTATTGAGCAATTCCGATTTCTATGAATAATCCGATTATTGTTTTAGTTGCCAAAGCTGGATTTCATTGGCATTTGATGTTGTGTAAGTGATTAGAAGATACCGGCCATCTGGACTAAACTTAATTCCGCTCCAAAAGAGTTTCGATGAGTTAAGATAAGCATTTTTGGGAATGGCAATTTGTGTTAAGATATCGCCGGTGGATACATTCATAATTTGAATTGAATCTTTGGCAATGGCAAACTCCTCTCCATTGGGGCTAAAAGCCAAATAAGTTTCATAACCAGAGAGAGGGGATACGTTCAACTCTCTGATTTCTTTGCAAGTTGTTGCGTTGAAAAAAACCATCTTTTGATCTTGTACTACTGCTAATGTGTTTCCGCTAGGAACAAAACGCTCAAACAGTACTGGGGAAATGTGACATACTTCTGATTGCTTTTCCATATCCCATATTACAATTGAATCGTCTTTGTCCGCAACTCCGTAAGCTAAGAGAGTGCCGCTGGAGTTCAAGTCAAAGAAGAAGTCCAGAGAAGGATCTTGATAATTGAATAGTTCCTTACATTTACCTGTTTCTAAATCCAACTGACGGACGAAAACTAAACCCGGCCCGTTAAGACCAAACACTTCGTTGTAATCTGCAATTACAGCAAAATCTCCCTTGGCATTTTCTATCATAACCTGCCCGCCACCACTGCAAGACCCATTCGCGATGTGTTCCACATCTTTGAATTCACCCATATGCACTATGTTGCCCTGGTGTATGTTCCTCCAATAGAAGAGAGGAACATGTATATTTGATTCTACAATAAACTGTCCATCCGGTGTGAAAACTAAGTCGGATGCCAAACTGTTACTAGCAGTCCACACACTTTTGAACGTCTCTACAGAAAAGGCTTGTACGAAATTGTTCCCATCCATCACATAATTGATTGCAAACAATTTGCTATCTGGACTCCAGGCTATATCCTGTGGGTTTCCTATTGTCCATTCAGCCAACAAAGAAGGTGCTAATGTGCTTTCCTGAGTACCCTGTACAACGGTCGGCGATGAACTCACTTTCTCGGTCGCGGAAATATTGCCCACCAAGGACATACAGCTCATCAGAAGGATAGGTACTGAAGCAAATATAACTAATTTTAGAGTGAGAGACTTTCTTTTCTGCATTGGAATCTCCAGTATCGGCACTACTGTTGATAAACTGTGACTGGATGAGTATAAAAAGCGGGATCGAACCCATAAGCGGTAGCGCCCTCTCCGGTAAAAATATCTATTGCATTCGTTGAGCACAGCCTTCCACCCGTATCTACCACATTGAATATTGCATCTGAGTTCCCATGGTCTTTTAGTATTTGCATTGCATTATCTGGTAATCCAACGATTTGAACTGTTTTTCCATAAAGCGGAGAACCAGGGCAAACTGCTGCAGTATGGAAGGCTTTTAACGATCTAATTTTTGTCTCATCGGCCCACCTATACCTGATATCCAATTTTGCTCTGTTGGGATTCTGATTGTAACTTATATAACCAGACCATGCAGATGCTGTATTGCATGAAATGTAATGTCCGTTAGCTGATAAATCTAATTTCGCTGAACCTTGTAGGCAGGTATAGTTGTAATCATATATAATACCATCGTATACCTTTAAAGGCGGAAGACTGCCAGCAAGACCATTGGTATATTCGTTAGCAGTGCCCTTATATTCGTAACTAGTCAAATATAGTTGATTAGCATATCCGGTAGAGTCGACGGGAATAGCATCCTTGAAATTTCCATCAACATCCTTAGCTTGTGATTCAGTGGGAATATAATACCCTGATGTGGCCATGGGCGTTGGCGTGCCTGAGATAGCTGTGGCCGTGCAAGTTACGGTAATAGTTGGGGTGGGAGTACCAGGAGGAGCAGGAACTGTTGCCGTTGCCGTGATTGTTACCTCTGGAGTTCCATTCGGAGTGGGGGTAGGCGTGATCGTAATCACAGGTGGAGGAGCAGGATTAGTCCCGCATGCAGACAATCCCATTCCAAGCGACACACCCAGCACTACCAAAATAATGATTGTATCCAGTGTACCGCGTTTCTTCCTACGAGTGTAAACCAGAGACAGCAGAGCTAACGGTGTGAAGAGTGCACCGGTTGGATTGCCTCCCCACGGCACATACGGATTAGTGCTATTGGTGTTTGCACCGCGCGACAGGAATCTTCCAGTGCTTGGATCATAATACTGCCCGTTCCCCACATAGATCAATCTAGTTGATGTATCCATCAAGCCGCCCAAGTAACCGATAGTGAAGTTACCCGTGCCGCTTGATTCCAGCGTGTCGCCTCAAGGTGTATATCTTGGTGTGTGAGTGACCTTCCATTAGCGTCGCTCAGTTGGCACTGGGTGTGGGTTTCGTTGAGCAAACCATTATCAGTGCTGTGGCCAGATTCCCAAAGGAGTTTCTACACATGTATTAGTTGATGCCCTAAAGGTTTGGTAGAAACTATCCTCTGTAAATTGTGTAGATTCTTCAACTTTCAGGCGGGAAGAAAAATCCGGCGAGCCGGTAACCGAAGACGACCACATCTCTTGATAAAAATCGCTGCTTCCGGTCGGAATAAGCCACATATCAAAAAATGCGTCAGCTGGACAAGCCTCTCCATTGTCATTTCCTATTCGCTTCAACGGCATCATGTAGTTAATAAATATTCCCTTGTTGTACAGCAATAATATTTGGAACTCCTCCGGATTCGGATAAGGGTTACTATTACCATATCCATAAACATATGCGAATGTCAAAACTTTAGACGGACGCCCATAGCTAGATAAGACTTTTTGAATGCCATATTCTTCAAATAGCTGTTTATATGATTGACTGCCGTATAGATACTCTTTTGTATCTTTTAGTTTCTGAAAGGCAAATGCTTCGACTTGCACCATCTCTACTGTCTCTCTGTCGGGATGATACAACCATCCTAAAACAAGGTTGATCTCTGCATCATCGAGGAGGAAGCTCCTACCGCCACCTGCAGTTAGGAACTGTTGGCCCTTGTAGTAAAGCGGTGGCCCACCGGTAGCCACTTGAAACAAGGTTTGTAGTTTAACACTTGCATCTGAAGTTGAGGTCACCCCAGGAATTATTCCACCCCAGCAGGGAAGCAGGCAACTTTGACCACCTTGAATCAATTTTTGCAATGACAGATATGCGTCACCCAGACTCAATGTTGAAATATTGACAGGAGTTCCCGTGGGAATGGGTGATGAGGGAATAGTGCTCTCTACCGAATTTGTTGTAGCAGTTGACTGTAGAGATGATGTGGTCGTGGTTTCGCTTACATGAATTCCTGAATTGTTAGCTATGGGAATACAGCCCAACAAAACCAACAACGAAATGCCAAGGCACAATCCCAACTTGCACACTTGTGGCTTCAAATTTACCTCCGATCGAACGTTCATTTTACCCACGTTCTCATATGATCATCTATCCATTGCGGAGGATTCCAATTTTCAGGGTGTGCAGGATCTGCCGCCTGTAACCTTTTAACATCAATTGGATCTCGCCATACTCCATATGTGTATGCTAAGAACATGTCGGCAAATGTTTCTCCTGGCTCCGATGATCTATGGGCTTGCCACATGACCGTACTGTTATCATGCAAGTAGGCATCCCGATTATTCAGTAAAACTTGTGGTATCTCTTTCTGCGGCTCGAAACCCTTATTAGAGCTAAATGCATGACCTAATTCGTGCACTATATTATTACGCATAGAGTCATCTCGCTTATAATCAATCCAAGCAAAGATTATCAGATGGGGACCCAGCGTGACTCCGCCACCATAAAAAGTTTGTCCATTATAGTCAAAGGAAAATACTTTTTTCATCACGAGATTCTCGCTGTAGGTGTCAAAGTTAGTACGAAAGGCATCTGAGGGATTCTTGCCAGATATCGCAGAAAGCTTTGTGGCCACATCCGTGACTGCCCGAAGAGCGTTCTCGGCTCGCCTTTGATCCCAAATTCCTGTTGCGTCGGTGGTACCGTTCAGTAATTCTACGCCGAACATTTGTTTAAGGTAGTCAGCAATGGATGATATTGGTGTTGATGTTGGCGTAAGCGTGGCCGTGCAAGTCACAGATGGTGATGGAACCGGAGTGCCTGTCGGTGTGGGCGTATATGTAGCCGTCACGGTGAGCGCAGAAGGTTCAGCAGGAGTTGGAGTCGGAGTGGCAGTACCGCTAGCTGTTCCACCCGGCACTGGCTGACTGAAGTTACACCCCGCCAGACTCATACCAAGCGCCACGCCTAGCACAACCAAAATAATGATCGTATCCAGTGTACCGCGTTTCTTCTTGCGAGTGTAAACCAGAGACAGCAGAGCCAGCGGAGTGAAAAGCACTCCGGTTGGATTACCTCCCCATGGCACATACGGGTTGGTGCTATTTGAGTTGGCATTGCGATTGATGAATCTTCCTGTTGCTGGATCATAGTACTGTCCATTGCCAACATAGATCAGATCGGTAGCACTATCCATCAAACCGCCCAGATAACCGAAGGTGAAGTTCCCTGTGCCATTGGATTCCATCGTATCGCCCCAAGGGGTATAGCGCGCTGCGTAAGTGATGTTGCCTTGCGCATCTACAAGTTGGCGCGGCGTGTTCGTACCATCCGAAAGATCATACGCCCACGAATCGGTCAGCTCACCTATTGGCCCCACACCATACAGATAGAAGGTGGTCTTGCCCGCGGCGGTTGCCATAAGCGGGTTGTTGCCATCCAACACATACTGCGTGGTCACACCTGCCGCGCTCATGGACAGGCGATTACCCAAACCGTCGTAAGCCATGCTGACCGTGCCTGACGTACCGTTGACCGTAATCAAACGATCGGCGGAATCATAAGCATACGTGTTCACACTGTTGGATAACAAATTGCCGTCCGCATCGTAGGTGTAATTCGTGGCGGGTGAGTTGCCCAGTTGCGCGGTGACCAGTTCGTTGGCAGAATTGTAGGTGTATGAGACGGTGGACGGTAGACCGTTGACCGTGCTCGTATATTGCAGGACATTTCCAGCGGCATCATACGCATAAGCGAAGGAATTGCCATCGCTGTAGTTCGCAGCGGTCAGGCGGCCGAGAGCATCGTAGGTGTAATTGATCGTCACCTTCTGCTGCCCAGTGCCTCCGGGCAAGGTCACGGTTTCGGTTGTGCATCCGGGAAGCGTGCAGTCGTTTTGGTCACTGCTCCAGAACGGCACGCTGTTGTAATCGGCACGGAAATGGTAGTTCCCTTGCGGCAGGGTGAAGGTCACATGCCCGTTGGTGTCGGTCGTGCCATTGTAGCCGGTGTACGTGGTTCCATCGAAAGCATAGACCGGTAGATTGGGATAGGGCTGTCCGGTCTGGCTCTGCACGGTGAGGACTAATGGCTTGGTCACCATGATACTGGCTGTTGTGCATCCGGGAAGTGTGCAATCGTTCTGATCGCTACTCCAGAATTGTGTGCCGTTCAAGTCCGCGCGGAAATGATATTCGCCTTGGGGCAAAGTCAGATTCACCTGTCCGTTGCTGTCCGTGACTCCATTGAAACCTGTGTACATCGAACTTGCAAACGCGTAAACGTTCAAACCTGCTTTCGCGGTTCCATCCGTGTCTTTCACCGTGATTGTCACAGGCAAGGTCACGGTAATGGAATCACTTACACAACCCGGAATCGCACAATCGTTCTGCGCGCTCGTCCAGAATTGTGTGCCGCCTGCCCCCGTTCCTTGGGGGTTCAGGTCTGCGCGGAAGCGATAACTTCCCTGCGGCAGGGTCAGACTCACCTGCCCGTTGGAATCGGTTGTGCTGTTGTAACCCGTGTAGGTTGAAGCATTGAAGGCGTAAACCGGCAATCCTGATTTCGGTGTGTCAGATGTATCTTTCACCGTTATGGTTACTGGTTCAGTCACTGTGATGATATCCGAGACGCAAGTCGGGATCGTGCAGTCGTTCTGCGCACTGCTCCAGAACTGGGTTCCATTGAGATCTGCGCGGAAGCGATAACTGCCATCCGGCAAAGTGAACGAGACCTGGCCGTTCGCATCGGTGGTTCCGTTGTGACCAGTATAAGTGCTGCCATCGAAGACATAGACCGCCAGCCCGCTTTTCGGCGCGTTGCTTGTATCTTGAACGGTGATGCTCACCAGGTTCGGCGCCAAACTGGTTGGGGTGGACGCCGTGGTTGAGGCGGGATGCCTACTTGCATGATAACAG
>JAJYOH010000207.1 GCA_021796315.1 Chloroflexota bacterium | reverse complement strand
CCAGACCCCATAAATGGATCCAGAACGCAATCACCCTTTTTAGTAAACAACTTGATAAACCATCCTGGCAAATCTTCTGGAAACACAGCACTGTGATTTCTGTTTTTTGTTTCAGTTGCCATGTGCAAAACGTTTGTAGGGTAGGCTTTTTCTCGTCCTATCCAGTTTGAGATTTTCTTACCAAAACCACTACCAACGCGAGAAGGGTCTCGTACTTTATCCGTTTCGCTCAAGTTTTTAAGTCGTCGATCTGCCCAATCTCCCATTGGTATCATAACTTCTTCTTGATACATGTGAAAATGTTTGTCTTTGTTGAATTGCAACAACCTTTCCCACGAATCACGAAAACGATTCGGCCATTTACCCGGATAGGAGTTTTTCTTGTGCCAGATAAATTCTTCAGTCCAAAGCCAGCCTTGTTTTCGCATCTCCAAAATAAGTTCAATTACATAAGTATGCCTCTCGCCGCTTACAACTTTTTCTTTTATATTCAAAACAAATGTCCCCGTTGGCTTCAAGACGCGCAATAATTCCGCAGAGATGGGAAGAAACCATTCCACATACTTTTCCGGGCTAACCCCACCGTAAGTATGCGAACGACTGTCGGCATACGGCGGCGAAGTAAATACTAAGTCTATTGAATTATCAGCAAGTTTTTTGAGTTCCTCGCGACAATCTCCGAGCATTAAATGTGTATCGACTTGTTTCATAAGGCAAATTATACCCTTACACTTTTAATTGGTGTCACTATTCTCCACTTATTTCTTAGTAGCATAGTTTTACATAATTTAGATCAGCCCCAGCAACGGGACTTCACTCCCCCGCTGGGGCTTTTTGTTTCCTTGCTTCGCAGGTTGGTAACGAGCCTTCGTCATTTGATGACGAAGGCTCGTTGTTTTGATTCTGTGCTTCGTAGTTTGGTTACGAAACTTCGTACTTTAGAAGACCGCCTTCATTGTTTTCCCCATTCATCATCCGCCTAACATTTTTGTAACTTGACAAACGCTTTTCGATTTGCCACAATATCAACCAACGCGGGGACATAGCCCCTGAAGAAACAGATCACATTCAGGGCACACCACATCGCCACATTATCGTTGAATATTACGAGTGTAAAGCATCATATTGTCAGTGTAAGGCTTACTTATACGTGGGAATGGCATCGACAGGACGCAATCCGGCGTTCTGATAAAAAGGAGCCTAAAATGGCAAAAAATGAAACTGTTCGTATCCGCCCGGTCATCCTGCAAGCTGATCAGGATGCCTACACTCCTGCACCATGGAAGGGTATACACCAGCCAACATCAATTTTTCCAAGACCAGCCTGACCGAGGTTTTCGCCGATATGCAAACCGCCCAGCAAGCCGAGGTCAATGCCCAGAATGCGCTGGACGCCGCGCGGGATGCGGCGGCTCACTTATCGCTATTTTGACCTTCTCCTCTTCCGCCGCATCAATCCTTAAGTCGTTAGGCAACCCAAGAGCAAAAACAAAACTTCCGTCATTCTGACGAAGCAATGACGGAAGTTATTAATTTACAATCCTTATTTCACAATCTTAAAGTTGAACATTCCGGTGCCCAGTGCGCCCCACAGCCGCAGCCAAAGGGGAAGGTACATCTCTGTCCCGCGCGCGTTCGTGATGTCGCCCAGATCAATCACATCCTTCCAGCCGAACCAACCTTTGAGCCATTCGGTCACCTGGGCTTTGGCGTCCGCGTCGTTGCCACACACAAACAGCGTGTGGTCAGCATTGGCAACCAGGGCGGGGTTGACCATGAGGAAGGCGGTCACAGTGTTGAGGGTCTTTACCACTTTCGCATTTGGATAAGCGCGCTGGATCTGCTCCCCCAGCGAATCGGTGTTGGACACGGAAAGTGACGCTGGCTGGCCCTGGGATAAATCCAGCGGGTTTGCAATATCCACGAGGATCTTGCCGTTGAGGTTGGATTCACCAGCCAGTTTGAGCGCCTCCAACGAACCCGTGCCGTTGGTGGCGTTGAATAGGACTTCACCGTGTTTGGCGGCATCGGCAAAGGTTCCGAGTTTAACGCGCGTATGTTCTTTCTGCCAGACGCTGAAGGCGGGGAAGCCGTAGGGGTGTGGTTCAATGTTCGCCTGTGTTTTAGCCACATCGCGCGTGCCGACCATCACATCATGTCCAAGTTCCGCCAACTTTCCACTGATCGCCTGACCGACCATACTTGTTCCGAAGACTCCGATTTTCATTTTTATTACTCCTTTTTGGTTGCGTAAAATTGTGAAATATGCTACGATACAGTTCTGTATCGAATAGCCCAATAATACAATACAGACCTGTATCGCGTCAAGAGGCAAATATTATGAAAATCGAAGTCACCCCCAAAGATAAAGTATTCCAAACCGCCGCGCGTTTGTTCTACCAGCACGGCTACCGCGCCGTCGGCGTGGATACCATCGCCGCCGAAGCAGGCATCGGCAAGATGACTCTTTACCGTCACTTCCCCTCCAAAGATGGTTTGATTATTGCTTATCTCAAAGACAGCAATGATGAGTTTTGGAATTATTTTGAGCAATCTACAAAAGACGCACTCACCCCGCGCGAAAAATTACTGGCATTCTTTCAAGGTTTGCAGGATTATGTAACAACCCCCGAATGTTATGGTTGTCCATTTCTCAATATAGCAACTGAATACCCTGAAACGGATTATCCTGGTCATCAGGTCGCGCTTGAACACAAGCAATCTGTTCGCGCCCGTTTTCGTCAACTGGCAAAAGAAGCAGGCGTAACCAACCCCGAAGCGCTTGCTAATCAACTCTTTCTTTTAATGGACGGCGCTTACATGGCGTCGCGCATGTTTGGAACCAAGAATCCCGCCGCGCATGTTGCCGAAGCCGCGCGGGTTTTGGTTGACTCGGCTCTCGGATGATTTTGTATATCGTAAGCAATTGAGTTGGGCGTAAAATTTAGTCAAGTTTGCGGTGGTGTCTTTTTTCTGCCATCGTTTTGGTAAGCGGACAGGTTGCCTAACAAAGCTTGTACCTGACGTGTGGGATTCTGCGGCACCTACTGCAAGCATTTCGCGCACGCGTGGCTTCGAGTTTTTCCTGCTCCCAAGCAGAGCTTATAATTAGTAATCAGCCGGGGCGGCAGCTCAACAGTCAGAGCAGCGCTCTCATAAGGTGCAAGTTGAGGGTTCGAATCTTTTCCGCCCCACACAACAGAAGTGGAATAGAGAATTAAGAAAATGGCAATTCGTCTTAAGACTTACTTTGAAATCATTAACAAGAATTGGCTGAGAATTATTTTGACGATACTCGGCGTGACCCTTGCATTATTTTGTCTATCCTATCTGGCGCTCTATTTATTGCAGAATGGCGATATCCACTTGAAACAGCGGGTATTTTTAGATGATGTTTACTTCGATATGTGGAAACATCTGATACATTTGGACATAACAGCCGACAAAAAAGCAATAGGGCCGGAGGCATTTATAGTAAACGGCAAAATCATTGCCTACTTTCTGCCTTTCCCGGCGCTGGTGCGCGGCATCCTTTCGATATTTCATCTCGGCGCTTATCCAGTTTTATCAATGCTGCTTGGGTTTTTAGTGTTCGTTATCTATTCAGAAAAGATTTTTCTTTTAACGTTGAAAATCGTTTTCCCCGAATCAAAAATTAACCCGTTCATAAAATACGGCTGGCTTATTTTTATCGCTTTTGGGTCCCCATTCCTGTCCGTTATGGAAAATTCAAGCACGTATTGGGAGGCGATCATCTGGGGAGCCGCCATGTACATGGTCTGTTTGTATTTAAGCACGGCGATTCTTTCCATGCCCAGGAATATAAGCCTGTTAGCTGTTTTCAGCCTGGTCTGCGGCTTGACCCTTTTCACCAGGCCGACATTTACAGTCGGGGCGGCCTTGATCTTCGGATTGACGATTGTGATGCTCTTCGTGAATTTATTAAAGCCAAACGGCAGCAACATAATTACACGGCATCCTATTTATCGTTTAAACGAACTAATTGGCGCAGCGGTCATCTTTGTTGTCTTCGGGGTTTTGTTGGGCGCGTTAAACTTTGCCAGATGGGGGAATCCCTTTGAATTTCAACCGCTAAACAAGAATGTGCAATATATGGGGAACTCAAGGGCAACAAATTTCGACAAATATGGATCCATGCGGCTCGACAGAATTCCACAAAACACAGCGTATTATTTTTTCCCGTCAAAAGACAACTTTAGCAGCGAAAGCCCGTTCATACAGGCAGGTCATACAGACTACTTCGTTGGTCTTGCAAAGAATTTTGATTATCTCGAACCAACACTCCCCATTCCGCTCATACTTCCCGTTTATTTCCTGCTTACGATTTTTGGCCTGGTTGTTTTTATTTGGAACATGGTTCCATCATTTCGCAAAAACAATCATTCCACCTTTCCGCCTGCTATGTTGCCAGCCGCAATTTCGGCCTTTGTTCCGGGGCTTCTATTGCTGCCATATACAGCCGAGGTAATGAGATACGCCGGTGATTTTACTCCGGGTATCATGTTTTTTTCGATTTATGCAATCGTAATCATCCTCGGGCATCTGTACCCGGCCAGTCTTCGAAAACAAAAGGAGGAAAGATCAACAGTTATCTTGAATGTGGTCGTCATTGGAATGTTATTGTTCATATCGCTCTACATGACGACAGCCGGTTTGCTGATCCAAAGACAATATTTTTCCAAACCATGGCCCACGTCAAGTCAGAGCAATATAGCGAGCAGTTTTCCGGCGTTATTCTCCCAATTTACTCATCTTCCATAACCATTATTCTCGATAATTGAAGTAGATGATATTACCAACGCGGCATAACATTATCTCAACGCCTGCGAAGAACTGACTCCCAGCCATTCATAAATGTGAGCGGTCGCCTTTGACTGGTTGAGAGTATAAAAATGAATGCCCTTGACATTATTGTCCAATAGGTCAAGCGCCTGCGCCGCAGCCCAATGGATGCCCACCTTTTCGGCATACTCCTCGTTTTCTGCACGTCCCATCGCCCGCAATAATTTGGATGGAAAAACGGTCCCGCCGGATAGTTCAGCCATGCGGCGCATGGATTTCTGGCTGGTGATCGGCATCAGCCCCGCCAGGATCGGCGCCTTGATCCCGGCCAGGATACAACGTTCCCGAAAATCAAAAAAGTGATGGTTGTCGAAGAAAAGCTGGGTACAGATGAAATCCGCCCCGGCATCCACTTTGGCTTTGAGATACTCCATTTCTTTCAGGCGGTTGGGCGTTTCGGGATGGCCCTCGGGATAGCCCGCCACTCCAATTCCAAGCCCGGGAAAATTCTTTTTGACATACGCCACCATCTCGGTGGCATTCTTAAATCCGTTAGAGGTTGGTGCGAAAGATCCATTGCCGCGCGGCGGGTCTCCGCGCAAGGCCATTATGTTTTGAATACCGTTAGCTGTATAAGTTTCCAAAATAGCATGGATTTCAGAAACCGAGGAGCCAATGCAGGTCAGGTGGCTGACAACTGTCAGGTCCGTTTCCTGTTGCAGGCGAATGACCAGATCATGAGTCAACTGGCGGGTGGAGCCGCCCGCCCCATACGTCACGCTGACGTAAGACGGCGCAAGCGGCGTCAATTGCTCGATGGATTGTCGCAGGGTCTCCGCCGACTCAAATGTCTTGGGCGGAAAGAACTCAAAACTGAAAGTGGTATCGTGCTCTTGAAAAATTTGCTGGATGTGCATAATCATCCTCCTTCGGATAACAAAATGGGACAGCAATTGCTGTCCCATTTAGATTTACAGTTCAGGCCTTACGAAGGCACGGAACCTTCGCAAGGCTTTTTACTATTTCGTCGGTGCAACTCTTAACCGCCGCGCAAGAAAGATTACGGCGATCAGCGCCATGCCCATGAAGACCAAACCAGGGGCGCCGTATTCATCGGCGAAACCGGTACCGGGCAATCGTGTAGAAGTGGGCACATGGGTCAATTGCGCCAGCGCAGCCTGGGTCAAAGCCGCGCCAATGGTGGCCGTTGCCGGGTCCGTTGTTGGAGCGGCAAGTGTGACCGTTGCAGAAGGCAGGGCCACCAACGGAGTCACCGTCGGTGTAATCGTTGCAGTTGGGAATGCCGCCGCTTGCGCAGTCGATGTCAAAGCTTGCGCTACCTGCGCGTTCTGGATCGCTTGCGCGGTCGCATTGGCTTTTGCGTTCCCTTGATTTGGCAGAATATTCAGAAAATAATAACCCGCCAGACAAGCGAGTGAAATCAACACAATGCCGCCCAGAATACCAGCCGCAATCAGAAAAGTACGATTGCTGTTTTCTTCCGGCGGCGGAGCATCAAAACTTTGTTGGTCGCCTTCGTACATGGTGTCATCTCCTCGTGTGAAGTGCTTGTATTTCTATTATCCCACAACTTCAAGATTTACGAGAGGGACGAGCGCTTGCTCGCCGTTCTCAAATTTTATTTCGGCACACACAGCGCGCAGCCCGCCGGGCAGCATTGTCAGGCCGGGATGCAAATTCATGATCGACCCGATCGTGCCCATCATCGGCGGGCGGAGCATCCGCACTGTTTGACCAGGCGCGAAAGTTTCAACATCGCGCGGCGGGGCGGGTTCAGATGAAACCGGTAATGGAATGATCACCTCAGGCTGCGCTCCGCTGTAACGATCAAAGACTTCCGCGTTAAGTGTGGCTTCACGCTTGGCATTGGTGGTCAGCAATTTATAAGCCGCGGAATTCATCGGCATCGAACCAAAGCCATCGGTCAACAAGATCGGGTAACGCATTTCACGCGCCATCGGCAAAAGCGATGGAAATAAACTTGCCAGGATCAGGCCGCGCACCGGAAGATCTGCCGCGGCTTGCAAAGTTTCAGCATCCCTGACTTGCGCGGCGATAATGACCGATCCGCGAAAACTCACATCCAGGCGACCGGCCGCCAAAACCGTATCAGGTTTCTCCGCAAGGTTGATCATTACGCCTGTATCGACGCGGCCGTTGCCCCACACCCCCTGGATCAATGCACCCGAAGTTTGGATGACAACGCCGCGATCTGGAATGACCTGAACCACATTACCGGATATGCCGGCGCGCAACTCCATGCGGGACTCACCCGCCTCGAGCAAAACCTGACCTCCGCCGGCCGCCGTTACACGACCTTCTTTTGGCGCCTTGACCGTTTTCGGCAACAAGCCGCGCCCGGTAGCGATCACTGTACCGATTGCGACTCGATCTCCAACTTTGCATCGAATAAGTTTATCTGCCGCGTCGGCAGTCAGGTTCAGAACACGCGCCACGTCCAGCAAAACATGTTCGCGCGCCCAGGTTGCTTCGGCCACAATATCCGTCGGGCTGACCTTTTGATTGAGCCGCGCATTGACCTTGCCCTTAACAGGCAGAAGACGCTCACGCACGATGGTGGTCAACGGCAGGATGTGATGAACAGGAGCCAGCATCGCTTTAGCCTCCGATCGTCCAAAGCCATTTTTTGATCAACTCACGCCGCCGCACGGGATCATCCGGCAGCGCCAGCGGACGACCGCGGCCATCAATGACCACACCCATCGCTCCCCCGCTGACAGAAACCGTGCCGCCTCGTCCGGGGCCAAAGCCCACATCCGCGCCGCGTTGCGGCTGGAGAGTCAACTTTGCAGATTGACCTGTTGGCAGCGGTAACAATTCAAGGCTGCCGTATTTAACATCGGCACGCGCTTCAGTGCCATTGTCATAAGTTAATCGCGCGCGCAGAACCAACTCGCCATAACTTGCGGAAGCGATCACCGAAACCACCGAGCCGAGACTCTGGAACGCGCCCGACTCTAAAACCTGCACAGGCAAAAGGCTGTTGCGTTCCGCGGCCGCGCCGAGAAGCGGAAGCAAATTATTGCGATCCAAAATAATGGTTGTCACGCCAACAGGTTGGATCCCATCCAACAGCAACAATAAACTTTGTCCGGGTGTGGGAGCGTCACCTAGAGGCCCGCCGCCTGCCAGGATCGGCTCGAATAACGGAAGCAGGCCCGCCTTTGGCGCGCGCGCCGAGCGTGGAAAATCACGTCTGGCAGTTTGCATTGCAAGATATAAAGCCTGGCGCGAGACCGCCTGTGCAATTGTTTGATCTTCCTTGGTGGCGGGGATGGATGATGGATATAAAGATTTCTGATAGAGATAATCGCGCAAGGTGCCGGCTGAAATATCGAGCGGCGACCAGCGCAGGATATCTTCAAGTTGGGTGAATTGCAGCAATGCAGGCAGGTTCTCGCCCAACCCAAATTGCGGATAAACGCCAAGTACGGTTTTATCCTTGAAACCTGCCGCGATCACCGCCGCAGAAGCGCCAAGGTCCACGCCGAGGATGCCGCCCTTCGTCCCGCCATAAACCTGGCCGAGGAAGCGCAACATGCGTCCCTCCGCATAGGCCGTTGGCAAAACATGTCCGCCGGACCATGTTTCCAAAACATCGACACCTTTGAGTTGGCGCTTGCGAACTCCCAGATAAAGTTGAGCCAGTTCGCGCGAGGCCGGTTCAACGTCTTCGGTTTCGAGCGAAGGCCGCACATTTGGACTAAAGTGAAGCGCCGACGTCACGCCTCCCAAAAGTTCCTTGACTTCATCATCCAATTTTTGATTGCCCGCGAACAAAACAGCCGGGCGTCTTTCGGGCGCGAGCAAATAACCGGCCAGTCCCACCGGCTCAAGCGTCTTGTGGATAGAACGCGACGCGCCGCCATCCGCGCCGCCGGTGATCACAACCATGTCAGGCCGCAGACGCAGCAACGTATCGATTTGCTGATCGGGTTTGCGATGATCGGTCAAGCTGATCGAGTCGATGATGCGCGCATAAGTTGTCTCGGCCAGGCGCCGTGCGCTCTCGAGCGAAACATCGGACAATAAACCAACGATGACAGTTTTCAACGCCGGGCCCGCGGATAACGTGGACACGAACGCATCCACACCGGACCCGTCGGGCTGCGACGGCGTAATGAGGCGTCGATTCTCGTCGAGCAGATTCCGCCCGATCACTGATTGCAAACTGGTGATGGCATCGCGCACACCTTCGATGACATCCTTGAACGGAGCTTCAGCAGTGGACGGCGCTGAACCTGCCGCGAGAAAACGATACTCGCCTTCGACAACATCGAAGAGCACCGCGCGCGTGGTCGCCGCGCCGACATCTACAGCCAGAAGAGAATCACCTTGAACAAGAGAAGCAGGCATAAGTCCTTGTGTTTATCCCAACCCGAAGAATGTTCCAAAGAAATGGAAG
>JAJYOH010000206.1 GCA_021796315.1 Chloroflexota bacterium | reverse complement strand
CACCGCCGTTTGGCTCGCGAATATATCGCAGTGATCCCATGTGTTAAACAAAAATCACGACCTGCGTCGTGATCTTGTTGGGAGAAGCAAACGAACTTATGCCGCTGATTTGCCGAGCGCCTTGATGCACTTGGCGCACAAAACCTGTTTGACTAGGCGGCCGTTCTTCATGATCGTCACCTTCTGAAGATTGGGCTTGTAGTCCCGATTGGTGGCGCGCTGAGAAAACGAACGATTATGCCCAAAAGTGGTGGTCTTGCCGCAGTTTGCACATTTAGCCATCGTACACGATCCTTTCCAAAATGGCAGGTATTTTCCCTGCTGAACGATTACAATTGCTTTCCTGCCCTTGTGCAGGAATAACGCCTGCATTTTCGACAGGGCACGGCATTGTACCACAGAACGCAACCTTCCTCAAAGCAATTTGTTACAATAGAAGGACGAGAGGACACAATGGGCGAAGAAACTACTTCACTGGGCGGAATCCATATTTCACCGAGCGCAGTGGCGGCGATTGCGTATCATGCCACGCTGGAATCGTATGGCGTTGTTGGATTGGCGCCGAAGAATCTGGCGGAGGGTTTGGCGCAGACGATCACGCATGAACCGGCGCGCGGTGTATCTGTGCGTTACGATGGCGAGAACCTTTGCATTGACATCTACATCATCATTGAATACGGCACGCGTGTCACGACGGTGGCGGATAGCGTCGCCAACACCGTCAAGTTCCATGTGGAAAAAGCGCTGGGGATGCCTGTGCATGAAGTCAATGTTCACGTCGCTGGCCTGCGCGTCAGCAATTCGGATTAGGAGGCGAATTGGATGAGTGTGGATCAAGCTCGCCTCGATAGATTTCGCAATCGGCCTTACGATGGTCAGGCAGTCAAGCATTTGGTCGAAGCCGGATTAATGTGGCTCAAGACCAACCAGCAAACAGTCAATTCATTAAATGTATTTCCCGTTCCCGATGGCGACACCGGAACGAATATGATGCTCACCATGACATCGGCTTGGAATGAGGTCAAAGATTCAGCGGAGAGACACGCGGGGCGGATGGCGGCAATGGTCGCCAAAGGCGCGTTGATGGGTGCGCGCGGCAACTCTGGCGTGATCCTGTCACAGTTATGGCGCGGCTTCGCGCGTGGACTTCAGGATTGCGAGGTGATCGACGCAGCTTCTCTCGCCCGCGGCTTTGTCGAAGCGCGCGACACCGCATATAAAGGCGTAGTCAAGCCGGTCGAGGGAACGATTCTCACTGTCGCGAAAGACACAGCCGCCGCAGCGGAGTCTGCGCTGTCAGAAACGCAGGACCCGATTGAAATCCTGGCAAGATGCGTGCCCGCCGCGGACGCCTCCGTTAATCAAACGCCGGAATTACTTCCGGTTTTGAAACAGGCCGGTGTCGTCGATTCCGGCGGCAAAGGTTTATTCTTTATTTTGGAGGGGATGATGCGTCATATCAACGGCGAGCAGCTCGACGCGCCACTCGCCACTGTTCAGCCACTTTCATCCTTGAATTTTGAGAATGCCATGCAGGAAGTTGAAGAAGGCCAGGACTTTGAAGTTGTTGTAGATTTTTTCCCGAACAATCATTTCGAGTTGCAAAAGTTTTATAACAAGCTGGAAGCGATGGGCACATCCATTCAAGTGGGCGAAGGCGAAGGCATGTATCGCATGCACATCCATGTGCCGACCGATAAACGCTACGATCCGATTGATTACATCATGGGCATCGGCACGATCACGAAGGTTGCGATGGAAAACCTCGTGGCGCAAATGGACGATATCAACGAAAAGTCGCGCAGCACAAAACTTGAATTGGCGAAGATCGAACCGAATCAAATTGCGGTTGTGGTTGTATCTCCCGGTCCTGGATTGAGCCGAATCTTTGCCAGCCTCGGCGCGGCTGCCATCGTCGAGGGCGGACAGACGATGAATCCATCTACACAGGAAATTTTGGCGGCGTTCGAAAATTTGCCGACGGATAAAATCATCATTTTGCCGAACAATAAAAATATCTTGATGGCTGCCAATCAAGCCAAAGATGTGACAGTGAAAAAAGTGACTGTCGTTCCAAGCAAATCCGTCCCGCAGGGATTAGCCGCCATGCTCGTTCACAACCCGGACGGTGAACTGGATTCCGTTTCCGAGAAGATGACCAAGTCTTTGGCCTCCGTTAAAACTGGCGAGATCACGGTTGCGACGCGGTCGGTTGAGATTGATGGCGTGAATGTAAAGGAAGGCCAGGTCATTGCTTTATTGGATGGCAAACTGGTTGCTTCTTCAAAATCAGTTGAAGAAGGTTTGCTTGGTTTATTGAAAAAAGCCAACGCTGAAGAACATGAACTGGTCACTTTGATCTACGGCGAAGATATGAGCCAGTCTGACGCGAATCGAATGGTGGATGTGGTGCGCGAGGCCTATCCGAATCTCGAGATCGAATTACAAGACGGCGGGCAACCGCATTATCAATTTATCCTTTCGATTGAATAATTCGTACCGACAATAATTATTACCGCGAAGGCTGTAGAGATTTCCTCGCGTCTGCCGACCCTATGAAGTGGGTGGTTGTATCGCGGTCAATTTTCAGAACTGGATAATCCGTTGTGAACGTTCTACGCTCCCTCAAACATCGCCCGTTCGCCTTATTGTGGACTGGACAAACCACTTCCAGGTTCGGAGACAGTCTACATCGTATCGCGTTAGCTTGGTGGGTGCTGGAAAAGACCGGCTCTGCTACTGCCATGGGCACGGTGCTGGTGTTAAGCCAGATCCCGTTGCTCTTGTTCCTGCTGGTCGGTGGCGTGGTAGTGGATCGTTTTCCACGCTTACGCATCATGTTCCTCTCAGATTTGCTCAGTGGTTTGGTGGTCACGTTCGTTGCTGTGTTTTCATGGCTGGGAGTCTTGGAGATTTGGCATATCTACGTTGCCAGCCTGATTTTCGGTTTAGTGGAGGCTTTTTTCTTTCCAGCCTACCAATCTGTTATTCCGCAGATCACACCGCCAGACATGTTGACCAGTGCCAATTCGTTAAATGGTCTCAGTCAACGCGTCACAGGTATCGTTGGCCCGATGATCGGTGCAGGGTTGGTGGCAGCTGGTGGGACGTCCCTTGCCTTTGGCTTGGACGCGTTATCATTTTTCATTTCAGCGACATGTGTATTCCCCATTCTTCATGCGGGATTATATGAGTTACCAAAGCAGAGTGTTTCTTCTGCAACAGCAACCGGGCCCAAGCCCATAAGCGAGGCGATCAAACACGGTGTTGCTGACTTGCGCGAAGGCTTGGATGCTATTATCACGATCCCGTGGATATGGGTCACTATTTTGATCTTTGGTGTTCTCAATATCATGGAGGGCAGTCCGCGAGCTGTCTCGATGCCATTCCTCATCAAAGATGATCTCGGTGCAGATGTTGCTGTGCTGGGTTATTTCGGTTCGGCCTTCTCGGTCGGTTATGTATTGTGTGCGCTTTGGCTGGGACAATATAAACGCCTGCGCCATCGCGGGTTATTGGGCTACATTCCCATCACGATCAACGGTTTCCTGCTTCTGCTCTTTGGCCTGAAGGCATCCATCCCTGTTTTGGTTGGTGCGATGTTCATCTATGGATTTTGTTTCAATATCTTTGGCTTGGTCTGGACAAACACTTTGCAGGAGATGGTGCCAAATGAAAAGCTTGGCCGCGTTTCTGCCTTCGACTCGCTGGGTTCATGGGTATTATTACCGGTGGGTTATGCCCTGGCAGGTTGGGCTACCGACCTGGTCGGGGCGCCAGCCGTCTTCCTCATTGGCGGTGCAGGTACGATCCTGATGACATTGATCGGCCTATTGCATCCCGCAGTTCGAAATCTGGATTAGATGAAACTCGGCATCGTCACTGATTCCACTTGCGACCTTCCACAATATCTCGTTGATCAATATGGCATCGAAGTGGTGCCGTCCATTTTGATTCTCGAAGGCAAGGAATATGCGGACGGCGAAGGAATCTCGCGCGAAGAATTTTATAAACGGTTGCCGGATTTCAAAATCCCGCCGACAACTGCCGCACCTTCGATTGGGGAATTTGCATCGCGTTATCAAAGATTATTCAATAAAGGCTGCGACCAAATCATTTCGATCCACGCCGCCGGGCCGTTGACTTCGATGGTCGGGACAGCACAACAAGCCGCGAATGAATTTTCGAATCGCGTCAAAGTTGTTGATAGCGGATCACTTTCACTTGGGCTTGGCTTTCAAGCATTGGCCGCGGCGGAAGCAGCAAATAATGGACTTGACCTCGATGCCGCGCTAGCCGCAATAGAATCCACGCGTTCGCGTTTGCATGTTTTCGCTGCACTGGATACCATCGAATATGTCCGCCGCAGTGGACGCATTCCCGGTACGATTGCATTATTGGGAAGTTTGTTGAGCATCAAACCAGTGATTGAATTGACCGATGGGCAAGTCAAAGCCATTCGCGCGGTGCGAACAACGAAGCAAGCCAACGAACGCATGATGTCAGTCATGCGCGCAGGTGGAAAACTCGAACGGCTTGCGATCCTTCATACCAATGCCGAGCCGCGCGCTCGCGAATTTCTGAATCAAATCATGAGCGAAATGAGCCAGTCTGTGCCGCGCGATATTTTGATGGTCAACGTGACGACTGTCATCGGCACACACGTCGGCCCGAATGGTTTGGGATTCGCGTCGGTAAAAGCATAAACATCATTTCAAATGCTGACTGAAAAAATTCACGATCATTTGCGTCAACTCGGAGCGTGAGGGAGTTTCAGTTGGCGAGTTCAAGCCATGAGGTCCGCCGTGAACGATCACGAGTTGAGCTTGGACTCCAGCCGCGGTCAATTTGTCGTAGAACTCCTGTGACTGACTCAGCGGAACGGTTTTATCCGCATCGCCTTGCAAAATCAAAAATGGCGGGTCATCAGCTGTAATGTAAGTCACCGGGCTGGCTTTGGCAAGATCGAACGTTCCGAAAACCATGTCACGCATGTTTGCATAAGCTTTGGAAAAGCCCGTTGTCAAATCCGCCGGGCCGAACATGTCCACAACGGCCTGCACGCGGCTTGATTGATCGAGATATTGACCAACGTCGAAGCCTGCGCTTTGATCGGTGACGCCCAGCAGCGAGACAAGATGTCCGCCCGCACTCCCTCCCCACGCGCCGATTTCATTTGGATTGATGTTGTACTGGCTGGCATTGGCGCGCAAAAATCGAATGGCGCACTTGACATCTTCAATCATGGCCGGGAATTGAGCTTGCGGTGCGAGCCGATAGTTCACCGCGCCGACGATGAATCCTGCGTCGAGCAGCGCGGGAAAATCCAAAGCTCCTGCGCCATCGCGTTTATCGCCGCTGGTCCAGCCTCCGCCATGGACGTAAACGACTATCGGCATCGGCCCATTGAGCAATTTCGGAAAATACAAATCCATTTTGAGATCAACGTTATTTGCAGTGCAATAAGTAATATCCCTATCAATCTTGCTCGTGTGACTGGCAATATCTTTTTGCGGACGGGGTACGCGCGTCGCGGTTTGCGCGGTCGGTGGCATGGAATAACCCAGCGGCGTGGGCAAAGGCGTCACAGACGGATACGCATAGGCCGTCGCGAGATTCGGCGGGTTTTGAGTCGGCGTTGTGGGGTTGGACAATCCGCTGCCGAGAAATCCGCACGACAAGGAAGCAACCAAAACAGCAGTCAAAGCAAAAGCAAGTTTCTTATTCATGAGAGCTCCTCATATTCCAATTTTATACATCCGTGAAAAGGATATATGACACGGTTGTAAAAAACTTGTAAAACCACGTGCTCATCGTCCCAATGTCCGCTTGATCGTGGCGTGCTGAAAGAAATAGATTGGGTCTGGATGGAGGAGCAAAGAAGGTTTATGCCGGGGCCTTTCAAGCCAGAGGAAGACGCGACCTACTGTTTTTCAATCAGAAGCTTCTTTGTCCAAAACTTGGAAATTCTCAATCCTAAAACCACCACAGCAGTCGCTTATGGCCGGGCTTAACAATCCCCAACCGCCAGAACTTCCAAAATAAAAACCGGATACAAAACCATACTTCAAGTCAAAAGATATTCGAGAAACAGAAGAAGGCGATTCGCGCAGCCATCGTTCAATTTCGTCAAATAACAAGGGCATGGTATAGATTCTATGATTGCAAATAGGAGGAAATTTAACATCCTTAAAGCCCGGGGCTAATTGAGCGTCGCTTCTTTGACCAGTATGGATGACCGTGTCGTCCCTGACTTCCACATTCCCGCCAAACATGCAGACCAACGGAACGCTTCCTCGAATATCGAATTTGTAGTGCACAATCCCCTGTGAATTCCATCTAGCGCGGGCAAGCGGTAAGCCGACGCGTGCTTCAAGGCTTTCGCTCAAACCTGCAAGGCTAGAAAGCGGATCAAACAGAATCTCGATCACAAGGCCAATAATGAGAATAATCCATACCTTTCTGTCATTTCGTTTTTTCGCACTCACTGTATTTCTGCTTTCCATATTAACTATGTTACGGCTTTGTTGAAGTTTTTACAACATCCATACTGACATAAACTCAAGTGGTGAACTTCTTAAAATTACAGGTCACACATAATGTGCGACCTGTAATTTTTTAGCGCTATAAAAAACATTGAGGATTTCAACGCCAGTGAGGAATGCGCTCTGGAATTCGCTCATCGCCTAATTCATGGCATAACTTTTTCAATCGTGGATAAACACCTTGCCACTTTAGATCATCGAGAGTCTCTTTGAGCGGAACATCCTTACGAAGTGTGGCTAGCTTTCTAAAAAGCATAGCTTCTTCATGATGCTGCGCAAGGCTTTCTGCTAGACTTGCGGCGCGGCCAGCGCTGATTGCATTCAATTTCCATTTTGTTGAGTCCTTTGGTATCGACTCGATATGTTCAAAGCGTGCAAGCACCATGGACGACGATTTTGCCCCCCACCCGGGGACGCCGGGAAAGCCATCCGCCGAATCGCCGACCAACGCAAGCCAATCCGGAATTGATTGCGGCTTCACTCCGAATTTTTCAATCACGCCCGCCTCGTCAATGATGATGTCGCGTCGGCGGTCCCAACAGACAATGTGCTTGCCAGATACCAATTGTGCCAGGTCTTTATCAGGCGAGCAAAGAATAATTTGTTCAACGGTTTTATTCTTTTTAAAACGTTCTACAGCAGAAGCTATTGCATCGTCCGCTTCAAACTTCACCATCGGCCAGATCGTCACACCCAGCGCAGAAACAGCTTTCTCGGCCAACGGGAATTGAGCCAGGAGACTCGGGTCAACGCCTGCGCCGGTTTTGTATCCCAAATAAAGATCGTTGCGAAACGATTCAATCACGTGATCGAAGGCGCACGCAATATGTGTGACACCGGAACTCGTAAGCAACATCAGCAGGCTTCGCAGGAGTCCAAGCGTGGCTCCGACTTCCTGTCCGTTGGGCGCTTTCTTCGGCGGAGCACCGAAATGATTTCGGAATAGCTCATACGTGCCGTCTACCAGGTAAATTTTCATGGTTGTAAATTCCTATAAATTGAGATTGGCTTTCAATCACCGATCTAACCTTTCTCAATTTTTATTTTCCAGTGAATGCTCCGCAGGCGCAAAGAAAACCAACACGATCAAATCTTCTTCGATGGAGTGAAAGCGATGCGACACATTCTTTGCCACATAAATTACCGAGCCTGCCTTTACATCACGATCTTTATCCGCAACTTTGATCTTTGCTTTGCCTTCCACCACGTAATAAACTTCATCTTCCGTGTGCGGCGACTGGATATCGGTATCGCCTACAAGCAGTTGATAGATTCCCACGCTCAGATCGAAAACATGCAGAAATTCAAAATATGGTTTTCCACTTCTCGATTGGTGTTTGATAACGTCGAGCAATTCAAATGCTTGCATAAGTTCTCCTCACCAACGGTCTTTCGATTTAGATTCTACTCGAAAGAAAAGGGCGGACTGCTTCGCGAAGGTCCGCCCCAAATCGTATTACCGATTCCTAAATTCCGAATACCGAATTATCGCCGCTCGGCCTTAACTGGATTCCTCAACACGCCCAAGCCTTCGATTTCAACCACTACCTCATCGCCATCCTTCAACGGTCCGATGCCGGACGGTGTGCCGGTAAAAATAATATCGCCCGGCTCGAGTGTCATCACGGACGACATAAAAGCGATCTGGGTCGGGACGCTGAAGACCATATCCCGCGTCGAAGCCATTTGGCGCGGCTGCCCATTGACCTTGCAGGTGATGAGCGCGTCCGCAATGTTGAAGTCGGTATCAATCCATGGGCCGAACGGGCAGAATGTGTCGAAGCCTTTGGCACGCGTCCATTGCTCGTCCGACCGTTGTAAGTCGCGGGCTGTAACGTCATTGCCAACAGTGTAGCCGAAGATGTAATTCTTAGCGTCTTCCGCGGTGATATAGCGGGCGCGCTTTCCGATCACAATAACCAACTCCGCTTCATGCTCGATCTGTTTCGATTGCGGCGGAAGGATGACCGTGTCGCCGGGATTGATAATTGCAGACGGCGGCTTGAAGAAAATCAACGGAATTTTTGGAACACTGTTTCCGAGTTCCTTGGCATGTTCAACGTAATTGCGCCCCATGCATATAATTTTGCTTGGCGTGGATGGAGCTAACAACTTCACTGACGAGACGGGTATCTTGGCGTCCAGTCGCTTGTACGCGCCGAACAAGTCACCTTCGATCTCACCGATTTTGTCGTCCAACATCCAGCCAAATTTCGGCGCTTCGCCGTCAAGTTGATAACGTACAGTACGCATATTTACCTCGACTATCAATTGGAATTTTTTACAGAGTGTAATCCCCAACTTGCCAACCCGCAACCCGAAGTCGCGAGGCGCATAGTGCCGTGGCGACCCATTTTGGAAAGAGGAGATTGCTTCGCTTCGCTCGCAACGACATGCTATAATGACGGCATGGGCGCATAGCTCAGTTGGTTAGAGCGTCTCTCTTACACAGAGAAGGTCAGGGGTTCGAGTCCCTTTGCGCCCACCTTGCTCTTCGGAAGGTTACTCACACGATATCTGTTCCTTTGGAGTAACCTATGGCTATATTTGCCCAAGACGTAATCCATGTAAAGAACCTTATGCCTGACATTGCTGAGTTTATGACAACCCAGGAAGCCGCTAAGATCCTTGAACTCCATGTTGTGACAATACGCAATATGATAAGGATCAAGAAACTTGAAGGTTTGAAAGTTGCGGATAAAGATCGTGAT
>JAJYOH010000205.1 GCA_021796315.1 Chloroflexota bacterium | reverse complement strand
GAGACAAGTCAAACGCAACGGATGAATTTTTTGATTGAGCCGCGCCTAATTGCGATTGAACGATGGTCAGGATTTCATCAATCGGCGGCGCGGCTTGCACGCGGACATTCTCAACTTCGTTGGATAAGGCAATCGCATGTTCGAGAGTTTTATCGGAATAATAAATGGCGATGTCGAATATATCTTCGGGCAGGATGAATGAAAGGGAATTCATTCCACGCGGCGCGGCGAGACGTTCTAATATGGGTTGCAAATCGGCGGGAAGAGAATCCAATTCGCTGAATGATTCACCGTCCGCCGCGATTAACGGAGTCAAAACTCCGGGCGCAGATTGAATTCTTTTAGTGAGACCAGCCCAAAGTCGAAGTGGGATGCGAGTGTCGATTGTTATCATCGAAATATCCCTGTCCCCAAATTGCCACCCTTCATCGAATCGCCAACGTAATTAATTATGGTCTTTCCTGTTTCAGATTCAAGCGCATCATCCAGTTTGCCTTCGATGAATTTATCTTTCGCTTTGCCAGTGACCGCGTCGTAAATTTTCAAGCCGGTACGCGAGCCTTTGGTCAAAACTTTCTTCGCCATTTTATCGAGCGGCTTGCTGACGTTCTTCAATTTCAAAATGCTGGAAACTGTGGACACTGCTTTATCTTTGATGGCGCGCTTTGTGTAATCCACGACAGCGGTTGTGACCGAACCTTTATCAATGCCTTCATCAACAGACAGCGCGACGCGTTTGATTAACTCATAAGATTCTTCGATGGCCTTGCCGCCGGGAACAAATTTTGCGCCGAGCGCAATGGCAACATCGGCAGTGGTTTCGACGCCGCCAAAAACTTTTCCCCAATTGTCGTAGTAAGTGGTTTTCAATCCGGCTTTGAACGCGTTATATTTTTCTTCGTCCATCTGAGAACGAATTTCTTCTTTCTTATCGAAATCCTGTTCCCATTTTTTAAAGTCGGCATCGCGTTGCGCTTGCGCGTCTTTGATTTCTTGCTGAATCTGCGCGTTATGGTTTGCCGAATCGATGATGTTCTGTTGATGCCGCGCTTCTCTTTGTAAATCGTATTTCGCTAAATCGTTCGGCTCGACCCATCCGCTTAATCTATGGTCGTACACCAAACCTTGTGCGAGACTGCGTTCACATTCTTCGACTTTCGATTTATCCACCCAACAATGACTATTGCCTTCGTCATACGGAAGTTTATACCAGACATGACCTTTGTCATCCGTCGCACCGGGCTGGACTTCGAGTTGGCCTGTCTTCGAGTTGATTTTCCAACCCTTTTGAATCCACTTTTGTTGATAGGCGGATATTGCTTTCGACGAATTAACCGGCGCTGACAGAATAGACTTGCCGCCGCCCAACATCGAAATGACCCACGCGATGAGTCCGCCAGTGACCGCGCCGGTGATGGGAATGATGGGCGTGCCGAGAAGTGATTGCAGTGTATTCAATATAATTGGGTCAGGGCCGGGCTGTGGTTCAGGATTCGGCGCGGGGTTTGGTTCGGGATTGGGATTCGGTTCAGGGTTGGGAGCAGGATTGGGGTTTGGATTCGGTTCCGGCTCAGGAGGATTCGGATTTGGATTTATATCTTGCCCAAGTCCGTGATTGACAGCCGATGCGTAGACTGCTTCCGCAACCGGCATTCCATCGGCATAACTATCTACGTCGGTATCAGTCCAGATGAAAACAACAACATCTCCCATTGCCCATTGGATAAGGTCTTCACCACGGTCAATATGCCCGTGATATATGGTGTAGGCATGGAACGGGATGGGGGCAAAGTTTCCAAAGTAATCAAGAAGAGGTTTCTTCGCGGCGTTTGTTGCTTCATCCGCCGATGAATAGCGCTTGCTAACCGCTATATATTCAAAATAACGATAAGCGCCGCCACAATTCTCAGAACAGTTGTAGTGAATCACTGCCCCTGTCACTGTCCCCCAAATCGTATAGCCCCATCTAACCTCCTCCGACCAACCGAGGGATTGCGCCGCATCGCTCATGATATTCATCAACTGCTGGTCAGGCCCGCTCTGTGCGCGAACCGGCGTGACTGTCACATTCAAGGCCGCGCCGAGAAAGATTCCGATCAAGATAATGGATGCTACGCGAGTTAATTTCAGTAAATCATGACTTTGATGTCTTTGCGAGGAGGGCGAAGCCCAACGAAGCAATCTCACGGCAGAATCAGCCAAAGATTTCATGAAAACAATAGGGTTGCTTCGCTTCGCTCGCAACGACATTTGAATCTGTGATTTACTGAATTTATTCATAAGTCTCAAGCGGCTTGCCGCCTCCGGTTGAGAAAAATTCCCCCGACCAATGCAATCACAAAACTGAGACACAATTGCGTGCCCGCCAACAAAAACGTGACCAGCCACGCCGAGTCCGACGATTGCGCCAGCGCCGGTAACAGCGCCGCGTTGACCAGTCCGCACAGCCAGCCAACGATGCTCGCCGCCAGCATAGCCAGAGAGCGCTTTAGGAGTGAGACTAGGCAACCGGGTTTTTGTGAAGTTGGGGCAGGTGTTCTGGACGGATACGCGGCAGGAGACGCCTCAGGGGAAGCGGAGGGTAAAACAGAAGGGAAAACGCGGGCACGCAGCAGATGTCCACAGTTGCCGCAGGTCTGCGACTGCGGCGGATTGGATTTACCACAATTTGGACAATTCATTTTGCCACCCCCACTCCAAAACCTTGACTCGACTGCCAGGCCCGCCCGGGATAAGCATAGTCGTTGCTCCTTATTGTTGAGATCAGTGTACAACAATACAAAAGGATAGTCAACAACCTGTGGAGAGCGCCTACTTTATACTTATCACCAAAGTGTAATTGACCACTTGTCCTGCCATGGGAACTACTTCGATAATGTAGTCTTGAGTCAAAGGAAGTTTGAAGTTGAAGGTGGTGGCGCCTGTCACTGAACGGATGTAAGGCTGTCCATCGCTGAAGCCATAAATGGTCAGGGCCGCATTGCTGCCGACGCCATTCAAGTCCACTTTCATGTTTTGTCCTTGGGAGGCGAAAACCGTGTATGCCACGTTGTCGCCTCCAACAGTTTTTCCGCTGACGTTGGCAGAGTCGGCGTTCGCCGCGAATTTGATGCGGGCTGGAATTTCCACTGAAAGCGTAAAGTTCTCGGCAGTCGCCCCGCCATAAATACTGATGTAATAATCTTCGGTTGTGGGAAGCGTACCCTGCCAGTTCGAAAGTTTTGACGCGGCGCTGAGGATGGATGTGCCGCCCTTCGTCTTGATGGACATCGTCACGTCGTTGTTAAATGAATTTGTCATGACGATCATGGGCTGTCCCTGCGATGCTTCGAGGACGTAGGTTTTTGTTTCGCCCGCTTGGATCGTTCCAGTTACCGAGCCGGTGGTTGCGCCTGTTAAAAAAATTATTCGAGTTGCGGCCGGCAAGATTTGTGTAGGCTGAACAGGCGGGAAGGTTGGCACGGAAGTTGACAAAGGAACTGCAGTGGGCGGGACGGTTGTCGGCGGAAGGGATGTGGGGGCCTGAGCGGTAAGCGCTTGAATAGTGGCTGCTACAACCGTGGCCACATCGCCTTGTGAAAGAGGCGCGATGGGAGTCGCGGTTGCGCCGCAAGCGAGAGTGATGAAGGCGATCATTGCGAGCGGCGCGAGTGCCGCCAGCGGCTTTCGGATTCTTATGAATGCAGGGTAAAGTATTTTCATGGCGATCTCCTTTGTGTTGGAAAAGTATATCGTATTCGGCTTAGGCCTGAATAAGTTTGCATTGCGCGATAAAACTTGTCCAGCGACGTTATGACCCGCTAATTGGTTCCCGCTTTATCTGCGGTAAAATCCTGTTATGTCAAATCCTAAAGAAATTTTGGTTCGTTGGGGACCGGCAGTTATTATAATGGCCGCGATCTTTGCTTTTTCGTCTACGCCGGAGAATGACCTGCCAAACTTTGGAGGGCTTGATTTCTTAATGAAAAAAGCCGGGCATATGCTCGGCTATGGATTGCTGGCTTTGACTTACTGGCGCGGCCTGCGCTTTGACAAAAAATATATTTGGCTGGCGTGGCTTCTGTGCATTGCTTATGCGGCCACGGATGAATTCCACCAATCCTTCGTGGCGGGTCGTCATCCATCCGTGCTGGATGTGTTGTTGTTCGATGGCGGTGGGGCGGGGATCGCGCTATGGATTTGGCCCCCGAAAAAAATAACTAATAAGGGCGCAGCATAATCCCATCTTTATTACCTTCCCAGTGAAATTCTTGCACAAAAAACAAGAAAATCTCGCCACAGGGAACGCGGAGATTTTCCAAAGGTTTTCTCAGTGGGCTGTGTACGCTCTGTGGTTAAATCTTTTTTGGTTTCGGCTTGTCCGAGTTAGGAATTTCTACTCGAACTCCAACTCGATCTCTTCGCCCTCCGTCCATTCTTCGAGCCGGTCAATGGCGATGTCGCTGAACAGGCCTTCCTGATGCGCTTCGACGCGATGACGTTTTACCAATTCCAGCAAGGCTAAAAACGTCACGATGATTTCCAAACGAGTCGGTTTTTCGCCGAGCAATTCGCGGAAGTGGGCATGTTCATTCTGGCCAAGCCGTCTGGAGATCATGTCGATCTTCTCGCGGATGGTAATCTTCGGCGCGGCGATGATCGATGCAAGCGGCTTTTTCTCTTCTCCCTTGGCGAAGGCCGATTGTGCGGCGGCCAGTAATTCGTCGAGGGTAAGATACGAAAGATCAAGCTTGGCCTCCACTTTGGGAGGCGGGGCGACTCGCAGATGAGTCCGCAGGTTTGCTGTCTGGCGATCTTCCAGCCAGAGTGCGATCTCTTTGAATCGTTTGTACAAACGCAACTGCCGCACCAGATCATCGCCGACATTTTCCTCACCCGGCTCTCGCACAGGCGGACGCGGCAGCAGCGCTTCGGATTTGATCTGTAACAACTTGGCTGCGATCACGAGGAAGGCCGAAATCTCGTCGGCACGGATTTGTGCGAGCCCGTGAATGTAGGCGAGATACTGGTCGGTGACCATCGCCAGCGAGACGGAAGTTATATCCAACTCAGCGCGCTCGATGAGGCTGAGCAATAGGTCGAGCGGGCCATCATAAACAGGAATGTGGACGGTATAAGCATTTTGGCATCCGAGCAGGTTTTCCATAAGTGGGCGAATTATATCATCGGCATTATTCGTTAATTACCGCTTTGTCCCTGTCTGTCAAATTGACCACCATTGCCTTGCTGGCTCGAATCAAATCCGCTGGCATAATCATAATCTCTTCGCCCCATTGCCCCGCTCCGACACCCAGAATTGGTTCGCTGATCAGCGGGGCTTCCAGAAAAGATCGGAATCCACTTGATTGCCAACAGAAGGGCGGAATGGAACCGATGATATACCCGGTGGTTTCCTTGACCACTTCGGGCGCGGCCATTTGAATGTTGCGCGAGCCGATGGCTTTCTTGAGATTACCGGAGACGGCGTTCTGATCGCCGCCGAGCATGACCAACACCCGCTCGCCAGTGCCGACTTGAAAGATCAAGGTTTTAACAGCCTGTCTTTCTGCGAAACCTAAGACACGCGCAACGTTTGCCGCGCCTTTTTCTGTTTCAGGCGAAAAGCTTTGGCGCTCGTAAGGAATGGCAAGATCGTCGAGAAAAACATGAGAGGGGAGTTGGATCATATTATTTTGTGTTCCTTGAAGCGAGATAGATTCCGATCAGGATCAATGCTCCACCTGTTAGTACCGCGGCAGTTGGTGTTTCCTGCAAAATAAAATAGGCCAGAATTGCCGAACCGATTGGTTCTCCGAGTGTTGTGATTGCAACGAATGCGGCAGGCAAATGCGCCAATGCCCAGTTATACGTGGAGTGACCGATCAGTTGCGGGATCAGGGCCAGCAGCAGGATCCATAAATAGGTTATCGGCGTGTATCCGAAAGGCGACTCGCCCGCGATAAGCATAAATGCGAGAAGGCAAATTGCGGCTGTTGAGTAGACCAGAAAAACATAAGGCACAAGCGATATTTTTATTCGCAGTTTCCTGCCGATCATTAAATAGCCCGCCACCATCAACGCGCCGGTTAGTGCCAAAAAATTTCCTAATAAAGCGCGCCCATGCAAAACTTGGTCGAGCGATGGACATGAGATGCCATTGTTCCATGCGCAGGAATCTGACATGCCGATAACGATGCCGCCGACCAGAGCCAATGCCATCCCGATCAAAATCGGACGGGTGAGCGGCTCCCGTAAAAATACAGGAGCGAGCAGCGCCACCCAAAGCGGTCCTGTGCTGACCAGGACGACCGAACTGGCAATGGTCGTGTATTCGAGTGATGTGATCCATGTTGCAAAATGAATTGAAAGAAAGAGACCGGAGAGCAGTCCAAGCGTCAGATCGGTGCGCGTTAGGCTGCGCAGTTCCGCGCGGTGACGTGTCAATGCGATGGGTGCAAGCGCGAGGCTGGCAAGTGTCAAGCGCAGCGCGGCGATCACCAGTGACGGCGCGTCCTCTTGCGCGAACTTGATGAAGATGGATGCCGTCGAAACGGCGAGAATTGCGAAGAGCAGGGCGAGGGGAAGGATGAGGCGCGTGCGAGGTTGATTCATGGCGAGCCGCTCATGGGTCCGGAAAGATGCGGCAAGTATACTTTATAAGTAAATCGTTAATATTTGTTCCGTCCGCTTGACAGTCATCTTATGAAGCAATACAATTTATATGAAAAATATCATAAATATCAGCCCGATTTCAGATCAATTCACAAGGAGAGAAAAATGGCTTTTGAACTTCCAAAACTTCCGTATGCGGTTGACGCGCTGGAGCCTTACATCGACGCGCAGACAATGACCATCCATCACGATAAGCATCATAATGCTTATGTTACCAGCCTGAATGCCGCAATCGAGAAACATCCTGAACTGGCTAGCAAATCGCTTGAAGCACTGTTGCGTGATTTGAAGGCGGTTCCGGAAGATATTCGCACGGCTGTCCGTAATCACGGCGGCGGCGCATGGAATCATTCGATGTTCTGGGAGGTCATGGCTCCCAAAGCGGGCGGCGTGCCGAAGGGCGAACTTGCCAAGGCAATTGATTCGGCTTTCACTTCGTTCGATAACTTCCAGGCTGAATTCGAGAAAGCCGCCAATACGCGTTTCGGTTCAGGCTGGGCGTGGCTGGTCAAGAAGGGCAGCGGTTTGGCTGTTGTTTCGAGCGCCAATCAGGATAATCCGATGTCGGACGGGCAAACGCCGATCATGGGCCTGGATGTTTGGGAACACGCTTATTATCTTAAGTATCAGAATCGCCGCGCTGAATATGTTACCAATTGGTGGAACGTTGTAAATTGGAACGCTGTGGCGGCCCGTTTTTCAGCCAAGTAAAAGTTACGTATCTTCTCAAAAAGAATGGGGAAGTGGGCTGTTTTGGCAGGGCGAAGCCCGCCCAAAACAACCTGCACCCCGCCTTATTGAAAAAATACAAATTAACTTTGCAAATAAGAAGAAGCCAGATATAATGGGGACATATCTGGCTTTTCGATTCCACATAAGGAGATTTCTCTATGACTTACATTATTACCAGTCTGTGTGTTCGCGATCGCGGTTGCATCGATGTTTGCCCGGTCGAGTGCATGATTCCCGGCCAACCCGTTGCCGAATGGCCATGGATTTATATCGATCCCGATACTTGCATCGACTGTGGCGCTTGTGTACCTGAATGCCCCTACGCGGCCATCTTCCCCGAAGATGAAGTTCCTGCGGCTTACACGGCCAAAGGCGGCGAGTATATCAGCAGAAAGGACCTCACTGGTCACTTCGAAGGCACCAACCATCACGGCAACAAGATTGTCCTGGATACTGCCAAACAACTTGCGGCCGGCGAAACGGTTGACCTGACTCCGGACATCAAGCCCAATTATGATTTCTTCAAGGGCGGCCCTGGCTACAGCGCTAAAGATAACGATAACGGAATGTAATTCCCTTCTTTGACAAAATAGCCCGTTCACAAGTACGCTGGACTCAATACGTCTAATTCCGTTCGAAATTGAGATAGCCCTTTAGCAATAAAAAACGCCCTTTTCCTGAACTGAAGAGCGTTTTTTATTACGATTTTCAATCCACGACATTAATCTCATCCTGTGTCAACCCATACAACTCATAGACCAGACTAGCGATCCTCCCATCCGTGGACTCGATTTCCCGCGCCGATGCCTTCTTTCTCCCCCGGCGTGCGCGGACTTTGTTTGTACAGTTCCAACATGCGCTCGACCAGCGAGACTATGCGGTCGTGCCGTGCTTTGTCAGCAGGGTCGGAGAAGTCGATGATGCGAACGGCAAGTTGTTCGACATATTGACGATCAAGTGTAATATAACCTTGTTGAAATGGCATGCTAATTGTTTTCAGGTGACTCCCCAGTAGTCACCTGAATTTGATGAACTTGATTTATGGGCGTATGGCAGTTTGAAGCAGTTGTTGTCCGATGCCTTGTGCTGTTGATGGGTAGTTGCCCTCGATCAAAACGATGACCGTCAAAGGTGTGCCTTGCCATTTAGGTAATGTCCCACCCAGATACCAACTCGACAGCTCGGTGCTGGAACCGCCGAAGCCGGTCCACTCCCAAAATGGCTGGTTCTGTGTTGAAAGTTGATGAGTGATATTTTCGACAACACTGGTTGAAAATACTTTTACTGGATCGCTCGGTGCCGGTAAAATCACCCAGCCTTGTTGCGGCGTGTTGACGGCCAGTGCGATGCGCGGCGCGGGACGCGTTCCGGCATTGCTCAGCGATGCCGCGGCAATTGCCATTTGGAGAGGACTGACTCGCAAATTATTTAACTCTCCGTTTGGCGATGCCGGACTGACCGGCATACTCGCTTGAGGAGAAGTATAAAAACCAAGATTTTCATACAAGTCGGTGACTTGTTTATCGCCAAGTCCAGTTACTGAACCAAATGAATATAAAAATGGAATAACCGCGTCGCCCGGTGGATACATTCCTTGCGCGGCGCGATTTACCAGCGGCGCGTTTTTGTCTTGCGCCAGAAAAGATCCGGTCTCGCTCAGTTTATTCGGATCATATACCGGATGAGAAGCCATCACAAGAATTTCACCAGATTGGGCATTGAGCAAGACCACTGCGCCTTTGAAGGTCCCCAGCAATTGGTCCGCTTTTCTCTGTAATTCAAGATCAAGACTCAGCCTCACATCCAGACCGGGAGGCGGTGTGCCATAAAGCAGATAATTCCACGAGATGGCACTGCTCGGATTCCCTTGCAGCCCGCGCAGGTAATCGTCGAGCGAG
>JAJYOH010000204.1 GCA_021796315.1 Chloroflexota bacterium | reverse complement strand
ATACTTGAGCGATTCAGCAACGTCGCCGTTCAGTTAAATTTAACCCCTAATACCCGTGCTCAATTGGAGACGGCGACCGAGAACTTAAGGAACAAGAAAAAGCGCTGGGAGATAGCAAAGAAGAAGCTCGAACAGTTTGAAAAGGGTTTGCAGCAGGCTTTGGAGGAACCTTCTGCTCTGGGTGAGAGAAATGAAGATGGATCTATTTCCAATGGTTGGAACCTGATGAGACTAGAGACCAGCCTGCAGGAGATCCAGCGCGAGGCAGGCGCCACAGACAAGCCCTTACTTGAATTAATTGTTAAAACACGACAGAGATTGGATAATCTCAATCAGTTGACACGTGATCTAAACCGCAAGGCCAAAAACCTGATGGACGCTTTTTACGCTGAGGATTTTGATCAAGTGGTGAAAAGCTCTGATGAATTGGGAAAGGCGTGGGAAGCGGCACGCAAACAGGAACCCCGCCTTGATCGGCTTTCAAAGCTGATTCGCGAGTCGTATCCCGAACCTTTGGTCGAAGCGCAAACCCCTGGGGATCACCGCGAGAACGCGCTTAAACAAGTTCCCAATCTAGCGCTGTGGAAAAACTGGTCTGAAGATTTGATCAGGCGTTACCAGGGAATCCAGGAAATTGAATCTTCACTTGGCTTGCAAACTGATGAGTGGGCCTTGCTTGAACCCGAAATGCAGCAGGAAGCACTATGCGAGAGATTGGATAATCTCAAAGATGAACAACCATTGTTGGAAGTGATTGCGTCATGTAGCTCGTTGTCCAAGCAGTGTGAGGAATTTCAGAGGCGTTATAAGTCTGTTCCAGGCCAGCCGCCGTTGAGTCAAAAGGCAAAAGACCAGATGGATAAAGTCGTTGAGCAAATGCACATGCACACGGAGATGGTTCTAAAAATAACATCCCAATTGGTAAGCGAGACGGAAAATCGGCGCGCTCAATTGTTGGGAAAACCTAATGGGCCTCTGGAAACCCTTAAATCGACAATTCAGGGCCTTGCTAAACTTGCGACCTTGAAAAAGGGGCCGGTCGATAGCGAGAGCGAGGCTGCTAAAGTTGTTCGGAAAGCCTTGAATGACTGCAATCAACTTGATCCGCTTGATAAACAAGTTTCGCAATATCGACAGGAATATACGCACCTCACAAATGCCGGGTCTTGAGATGAAGTATTTGATACTTAGTGATATTCATGCCAATTTTACAGCGCTCCAGGCTGTCCTTGCCAAGGCTGAATCTGCATTGGGTTCCAAGGAGGAAGTACATATTTATTTTCTAGGGGATTTGATGGGGTACGGCCCTCTAAAGGATGCGGTTGAGTGCGTGCGCTGGTTACATGAACGTAAGCATATTCACTGGGTTATTGGGAATCATGATGAATGGATATTAAAACCGATTGCGAGTGTCAGTCGCGAGGCAAAGCTGACCTTATTGAGTCAGCGCTATTTATTAGAACATAAAGAGTATCGCGACGATTGGCAGTGGTTTTCCTCACAGGTGGAAGACTTTTTGGCCTGCGAAGAGGATGATCAAGTTCTATTTGAAAAAATCACAGCAGGGGTGCTTTGTTTTACCCACGGTTCGGCCGACTCGCACTTGAAACGGATGACCTATCTTTGGCCCTGGAATGCCGCGATTGCCAAGGCAGATTTGGAGCGCTTAAGGAAACGGCACCGCAGAAAATTGATCTGTTTATTCCACGGACACACACACTTCCCAGTATTTGTGAATGTGACCAGCGATAAGCCAAGGTATATGAATATTCGATATGGCGAACCATTGCCGCTGGGAGATGGATTGGTCGCCATTAATCCCGGCAGTGTTGGCCAGCCGCGGGATGGCGATCCACGCGCGGCCTTTGCTGTACTTGATCCTAAGGAGCAGATGATCACTTTTCATCGCGCGGAATATGATATCAAGACTGCAGTAAATAAGATAAATGGCGAAAGCAATTTTGCTTCACGGCGACATCCGTTGACTTTCGAGGAGCGATCAAAGTTGTCCAAGCTTCTTGGGGGCGAGAGCGAGATCGAAAAGAGTTATGCCGCCTTGATCCGTCGCTTAGAAACTGCTGATGGCGGTTCTCAACTTGCTGAATACGGACGAATTTACAATCGAACGTTAAGAGGCCTGCGAGTGATTTCTCAATCAAAAGGGAAGAACACATGATGTTTTCGAGGTATCTAAAAACCGTTATTCTCACCACCATTATGGCAATTGTAGTTGGATCATGTGCCACGCCTGCGACGGCTACCATAGTGCCCAGTTCTACAAATGCCGCTGCTGAACCTTCGTCTACTCCAGTGCTTCCAGCTGGTATAACCCGGGACCCCCTGTCCAACCAATTCAATTTGCCCCCTATATTCATGATGGTTGATAATTCTCAGAGCATGGTTCAAGATGATTTGGGGCCGATTAAACCTTGTGATTCTTCCCAAAATCTTCGCTATAGATTGCCTTTGATGATGCTGAACCTTTTTGATGAATGGAAAAATAGCGCAGTGATAAACAACTATTCTGTTGGTCTAAGATTTATCCAACAGAATAACGTTTCTGGGCCAATTAATGATGCAAATGTTCAAGTGACATTAAGCAATCAATTGAAAGGCGGTTGGTCTGGGAGCCCTGAAGGAAGTTCGCAAATAGGAGCTGGATTTAGCATCCTTGCCGGTGATTTGCAGGGTAATGATGAATTCGCCTTTGTGTTTACTGACGGCGACTTTCGGGTTAATCGCCCATCTGGCGGTGTAAATACTGATGATATGGGGTTGCTCAAACAAAGTTTGGATAATATAGTAAGCCAAAATAAAAAAGTGCACATCCAAGTGGTTTTATTATGTTCGGAAAGACTAGATTCTGAATCGAAACAGGAGTGGAGTGATATCAATGACTCCAGCAAATATAAAGACATACTCAAAATCTATGGCTTAGGTGATAATCGAATTGATGGAAATGAATCATCTTTCTATCGCTTGTTCTTTAATGATTTCTTAACGGCAACTGGTTTCGCAAACGGACCGGATCAGGGATGGTCAATATCTTCACTCGTAGATAGAGGCTGGGGACTTGTACTAAACCCACCTCTGCAGACTCCCCCTCCTACTTCAATTGAAACCCCCTATTCGATTGACATTCCACCACATACTCTCAGGTTAAAGCAGGGAATTATTACTCTCTCAGGTAACAACGATGAGATTCATAGCTATCTGGATGGAAAAGATGCCCCTAGTGATTTTGCGCTTGTTTCCCCAAATACCAACTGTGAAAAGCATACATTGGCCTATTATGACCTTACTGAACCTGCAATATATTGGTGGAATGTGGAGAGACCCAGGTTTGAATTGAATAAATTGGATGACCTGGTCATTACTAATGATCGGGGTGAGTTTGACGCGCCTATTAATGTTTTCTCAGCTAGCGGCGAAGATGTTACTGCTCAGATGCAAAATATGTGGAGTGACTGGGAAAAATGTATTGATTTCTATCCGCTAGATGCTTATCCAGATATGGCGTTGGAAAAAATGCCTTGGTCGATTCATTTGAAAGCCGAAGATTTTTCAGCTTCAGAGCCGTTTGTTGATAGCAAAATGTTCACAATCGTTGGCACATGGGATAAATATTCTCTAAGCCTTCCAGTCAGCGGTAAGGAAAAATATTTTCGTGTCTATTATCCTACCCTATCTGTAAATTCTGTTTCCGCAGGCGCCACTCCTCCAGCTACACTGCCTCCCAAAATATTTCAAATTGCTGTTCCATTGAATTTTATTGGGGAAGAACTTTATCCCGCTCAATTGAGGAACTATATCCTTCCACGGGTTTATTTCCCGGACGATGATTGCCCTTTCTCAAATTCCAGCGGGTACCCGGTTCCGAGCGAGACATTTCTAGGTATAGCTACATCCATGAATGGTAACAATTTGACAATAACATTTGCAGGCAGTGATCTTAAAGTAATAGCAAAATGCCAGGATATGGATCTTAAGTGGAAATGGAATAACTTGGGAGAATGGAAGACCCCGCCGGATATTAGATTAACTCTGGGTTGGCAAGAGATCAAAGATGCTAATTCTGGATACGTTCCATGGGAGGTGCGTCCGTGAAGGAACAGAATGGCTTTTTACTTACCATTAATGGCTGGCTGGTGGCTGTTTGTCTCACCATTGTTCTCTTTCTAGTTTATTATTTATGTTTATACAATCCTTTATCAAGTCGCGAGAATGATTTTTATTTATACCTCGATTCTAAACCCTTGAATCAGCACCAAGATATGCATTTGAGAGTGTATGTCCCTAAATATATTACTAACTTTGACGATACCCAATTAACTGTTACAGTATATAACAATTCCAATGTTTACTCACCCACTCTTGCCGCTGCTTCAAGCGGATCTTCGACCATGGCTGGCAGAAATGTACTTACTTTTATGCTTCAAGGGGAGCTTTTTGATCTTAAAACTAATGCGACGACTACAAAAAAGGCTTTTTTTGCTCTATTGAATGCATCATCGCCATGTGAACAGTTGCCCGAAGGAATCCTCGAAATGATGCAACTTACATATTGCTCCGATTCGTCGGCTAACGCGAGTTATGCGATATCTATGCGCTTGCCCGTTTCTCCACAGGATTATAGAAACTCATCTTATTTAAAACTAACTTTTTATTCTGACGGAAGAGATTTGATAACATGGGGAACCGACAATGGTTGTGGAAATCTTGGATTGAGTGAAGGTGAGCAAAACAAACAAATTTGCATAAAAGTGAACTCATCTGGAGTTTTGGAGCAGACGGCATTCATAAATTTGTTGCTTCCTCCTTGGTCTAACCGTCTCCTTCCATTGTTTGTTATCGCCATGGTGTGGTTAGCGGAAAGGATCTTGGTAAGCGCGCAGAAAAAGATAAATGAGGAAATGATCGAAATGGGGTTATGGAAAATTATGGTGCTTTCCGCCATTTTGATTTCTGGTTTTCTAACCCTTTTTATGATTTCAACGTGGTTTCCTGTGGGAAGCCTCTGGGGAATCCTGATGATTGCAAGTGTTGTTGTGTTTTTTGTTCTTGCTTTGCCTTGGGGTGTTCGGCAATTTCACAAAAGGTATTTGGCCAAAATAGAGGTTTCTCGACCTAAACTGATGGTAAGAATAAATGATGCGTATCAGAAGCGTAATATTCGCGCTTTACGCGACTTGAAGGATTGGATAACGGAGAACCTGGAATTTACTCAGAACGACCGCGAGTGGATCAGAGAATATATAGATCGAAAAGAATGGGAAATACGTGATCGCCTTGCCGTAATGGTTTCAAAAGTAAAGGAGGATTTTGATTATCTTCGCGACAACATGGAAGCGAGCGATGTAAATCTAGAAGAGTTAAAAAATCTGATAATCGGTTGTTACAAACAAGTGAATGTTAATAGATTCGGAACAGGTGTGGATTGGAATATTACGGTTTTACCAGATGAATCCCGGCTCTTCAATGTCGATGCGAGTTTTGCGAGTTTTGACGGAAAAAGGCAGGAATGGCAACTTGAAGAACCTGACCCCGACTGGATAGAGCGAAAGATTACAGAAATGATAAAGGGCCTATTGTCTAGGAGTTCCTTGTCTAATAAGAAAAAGTCTGAGTTACTGGGCGGTTTACTTATATCGGAAGACATTCCTTCAAAGTGTGTCGAATCTTTTTCTTTACTAATCGATGATAAGTTCTATGAATGGTTCGACGAACAGTGTAGAATCGTGGAGACAGGGAATCGTATCCATGCGAGGGAGTCTGCCAAGAAGCGGGATAAGCGGAAATATCTTGTCCAGATATTTGTGAGTTTGAAAAATCTTGGACTTCTTCCTGAACCCCGAAAAGGCGATTGGGAAAAAATTCTTGGCGAGGCAACAGCTTAGTCGGATAAGTCTTCGTCAACATTATTTTCGCTGATGGGAGCATATCATTGTTTGGTTTTCATCTGGTTACTATTGTTCTAATAGTGGTCTGGATATTTATTTTTGTTATTTGGAAATTTTTACGCCAAAGTAATCCTAGCGTCCGGTTCGGATCTATTACTCTACTTGGTATGTTCCTGACATTTTCCGCTTTTTTCTTTGAGCCGTGGATAGTATTCGATTTTGCAAGCTATTTAGACCCAACGCCGGCTTTATTGCGCGTATTAATTCCTGGAGACTTAGTGGTTTTCTTAATCCAAAGATTTGGCATTGAATGGATGGGCACCTTAGTTAAATGGTTTGAAAGACTTACCCGATTGAATGGGGTCGGTATACACTTAATTCCAACTTTGGGGATGGGTACATGGTTTATTACCTGGATGCCTCTCATTCCTCTTTTTATTTCGCCGATCGTTTTTGTTCTTGGTTTGTTTGCACCGAGTACAAAATTTGCCCGAATTGGTGGTTGGATACTTCTCTGCTTTTCCTCTTTCACCGCTTTGACATTGCTTCTGCTCTTGCCTCACTTGGATACTGTTGGAGCTGAGAGTAATTTTCAGCTTAGTTTATTAGCTACACTCCTGGGCGCGCATTTAGGCATTGGACCTTGGATATGCATAACCGGTTTGCTTCTCTTAGGAGTAGGTGGATTGATTGAAATTATTAATCAGACAGGTGCTAGTCAAGCAGAGGATTTCTTAGAAGGCAATGAGTTATGGTAGCAATTTTTATATTGATTTTGGTTGCCTGTGTGGTCTTTTCAGTTGTTCTAACCGCCCGATCCCAGAATAAACAACTGGCAACAGTTTTGGTAGTTTCTTGGATGGGCTCTATACTGGCTCTCACGAGCTTCTTTTTATTGCCTTGGATCAAGCTCGGCAATCCTGGTACTATTCAACAGAATGCACAGTGGATAGCTAAACAAACTGAAGTTATTAATATTATAAAGAAATTACCTGGGCTCGATGAATGGCTGAAAGGGATTACCGACTTGACCGCCAATGAAGTCTTGGATGCACTTAAAAGCCCAATCAAAAACGAATTTTTTCAACTTGCCGAGAGTGGAAAACCCTTTACTGGACTCGTTATGGTTAGATTCCTCTTTAGTACTAGTCCAATCGTGGGCGTACTGTTTCTGTTCAATCAAGCTGTTGCAATCATAAGTAGTTTAGTTAGTCTCATTTTTATGTTGAAGCAAACCTCCTCTCGCCCGGTTTCAATTGGGCTTGTTGCTGCAACTGGAATTGGTTTTGTCGGCGTTATAACAGCTATCCCAAGCCTTGATACATTCTGTGTTACGAGTGATGCGGCTTCACGCATAATAACCGTTATGGCCCAATCTACGGTCAGTTATGGAGGAGGAGTACATGCAATAGGGCTATTGACTATTGCTATAGCAAACCTTATTATCGTTCGAGCCAGTAACGGTATCGGGATGGCAGACGATGAATGAATATTCTTAGAATGATGGCGATATAAAAGATAATTTGCCAGGGCATGGCTTCTTTAAAGGAAATGTTTATATTGCTATGGTCTGCAAATTGTGCAGCTTTGACGAGCGGCGACCACCACCGTATGCTGGCTTAGAAACCTTAGAGTTTGTGTATCGAATTGATCTTGCAGCGTGTGCGTGATGAAGTGGTATTTCACAGGAACACGAAAGACGAAAAGAAGAATAATAAAGTGATGGTCGCCTTTCCTGATTAGTGCCGGAATCAGATGCAACCCGATGCACCAAAAAGTACTCGATAGAATCCATTGGCGTTATGGTTCAATTTATTGTTGCGTATTTTGCGATAAAACGGTTATTATTGAATGCTATAGACACAACATCGAAAGGTTTCCGGATAACAGACTGAAGGGTTTCCAGCCTATCTAGGTCATACCGGGGAAAAGTTGTATCGATCAACCTGATTTCCCTCACAAGATAAGACCGCAATATCCGGCTATTCATTGTGATTGTGTGATGTTGCTCTGTATGGGGTCCCTGAAGCAGAGAGCAAATCATCATCGCTGGGTGAAACAAATAAAGGAAACTAAACCATGAAGACTATCACTAAAATTTTCTCGACCATTTTCAAGGCTGCGATCCTGACTGTGATCGCCGTGACCTTGATTCCCATTGCGTATTTCGGCTATCGCATGACCCAGCCGATGGACTTGCCGCAGTTCAAGGGATTGAGCTATGTGCAGTTCGTCCAGTGGCGTACTACCACGTTTCGTAACTCCGAAGTCGAATATCAGCAAGCACATCCTCACACGGACAATACCCCTCAAAATGGCTCTATCGTTAGACATGGGTTGTGCGAAGGAGCAAGTTTGTCTCGCGATGTTGTCGAAGTTCCGTTCTCAGGCCTCAATGCTCTCGTGACCGATTATTCGCGTGGCTGGACCAACCTCGCTCACTTCTCGCAGGATTGGTGGAAAACATACGAGGAGTGGATCTGGAGTGGGGCAGTGGCAGACCAAGTTAACCTACCAAATGTTTCATACTGCAACCTGAGGCTCGATATTCCGACTCCGGCTCAGTTGCAAACGATGCAAGATTTACAACAGATTGCGAATACTCCAAGTACAAATGCGAGTGCCAGTCGTCCTTGACAAATTTCAATGAGCAAACGTAAAATCGGCTCGTTAGTACTCCAAGTGCAAGAGCGAGTACTAGTAGCAAGACATTTATAAGGTGATCTCGATAGACGGATTGTCTCTATTGGTCGCCTGACTGAATACTGACAGCCCCTTCTTGACGGAAGGGGCTGTTTTTTTTTTTAACTTTTTCGACCCGGAGGAATGTGCCATGTTCAGAAAATTGCAAGCCATCGCTATCGCCTTTGTCTTTCTCTCAGTGTCGTTGACTTCTGCTCACGCTCAAGTATCGAGAGAAGTTCAACCATTCCCTAGCGCACCCATGCGCGAGCCTGCGCTGGCTGCTGTGTCCGCCATGTATTCCACGGACGCCTCGGTCGCTGATGATTTCGCCTGGATGTATTTTGTCTGCAACCGGATGATCTCCACGGCATCCTGCTCGTACTTCAGGAGCAATCAAGCTGACACGATCTGGGACAAAAGTCAGGACGTGATCGGCGGCGACATCACCGAAGTGAGTTTGATGCAGCAAAATAACGATGGCTCTCAACTCTGGAAGATGACCGCGGTTACATACACCCAGCAGCGAGATGCGCGCTGGCACCTCGTTGTGATTCGCGTGATCTACGACGCGGCGCGCGGCGGATGGATGTTAGACCGCGTGCTGTACGGGCCTTACACCAATCCCTAATCCCCAAGGAAGAAAAAAATGGAGATCACACTCTCGCGTAAGACTCTGTTTATTGCTGCGGCGTCCTGCT
>JAJYOH010000203.1 GCA_021796315.1 Chloroflexota bacterium | reverse complement strand
CGGTGATGCATCCAAGCGGGTCGGTACATTGAAATGGCTTGTGAACACATGCAGACAAAATAAATATCCCCGATAGAAGCATTAAAGAAAGAATAAATTTCTTCATGTGGCCTCCTCAAGATTTACACCACATTGTACTCTTGGATAAGCCGCCCTCGGTAAAACGTGCTGGGTCAAGTGCGGAAACGTTAACTGTTTGAAAGGTTCCATCCAAAATATATCCTGCCATCAACTTTCAGAGTAGTTTGCACTGGCCATCAGTCCATGAAATTTGCAAAGAGACCCGTGGCGCATCGCGCCACGGGTCTCACGCTTTTCATTTTTCTTATTGTACCAGTTAATCAACGCCCAAATAAGCTTTCTGCACCATTTCGTTTTTGCGAAGATTGGCGGCAGTGTCACTCAGCACGATTTGTCCAGTTTGCAATACATAGCCACGGTGCGCGATGGAAAGCGCCATCAATGCGTTTTGTTCCACAAGCAGGATCGTTGTTCCGTGGGCATTCATCGTCTTAATCGTGTCGAAGACCAATTCTACAAGGACCGGGGAGAGTCCCATCGAAGGTTCATCGAGCATCAAGATATGCGGATTAAGCATCAGGCCGCGTGCCATGGCAAGCATCTGTTGTTCACCGCCGGATAGCGTGCCGCCTTTTTGGTCAATACGTTCCTTTAGGCGTGGGAATAGTTCAAAACTATATTCCATGCGTCGCTCGACTTCAGCATAATCATTAATAACATACGCACCCATTTCCAAGTTTTCTTTTACAGTAAGCCGTGGGAAAATTCCACGTCCTTCGGGCACATGTCCCACGCCTGCGTGCACGATCAAGTGGGGGTCCATGCGCGATATGTCTTTATCCTGCAAGGTTACCTTGCCTTGCTTTGGATGAATGAGTCCGGAGATGGTTCGCAGGGTTGTACTTTTTCCGGCTCCGTTGGCGCCGATCAATGTGACGATCTCGCCTTCTTCGACAGTGATCGAAATGCCTTTTAGTGCGTGAATGTGCCCGTAATAGCTGTGTACATTATCAAGGCTAAGCAGGCTCATTTTGCACCTCCTCCTCGCCTCGTCCAGACATGGCGCTGCGTCCCAAGTAGGCTTCGATCACGCGTTGGTTGGAACGGATTTGAGCTGGAGTGCCCTCGGCGATTTTTTCACCGTAGTCCATGACACTGATCCGCTCCGAAATATTCATTACCACGCGCATATCATGTTCGATGAGAAGTACGGTCACACCTTTCTCATCGCGGATGCGGCGGAAAAGTTTGATAGCGTCTTCCGTTTCCTGCGGATTCATTCCAGCTGTTGGTTCATCAAGCAGAAGCAGGGATGGATCTGATGCCAAAGCGCGGGCGATCTCCACGCGTCTTTGCGCGCCATAGGGAAGGTTCTTTGCCAGTTCATTGCCCACACCTCTAAGTCCCACGTAGAGCATCAATCCTTCGCCCTTTTCTTCCGCGGAAGCTTCTTCTTTTTTGAAGGTGGGCAGCTGCAAAAGCGTATCAACTGGTGATTGCTTCAGGTGAGCGTGCATACCGACTAGGATATTCTCGATCACGGACAGATTGCCAAACAAACGGATGTTTTGGAATGTTCGCGAGACGCCGCGTTGAGCGACTTGATCCGGGCGAAGGCCAATGAGAGACTTCCCATTGAAATTGATTTGTCCTTCTTCGGGATGATAGATGCCGGTTAAGGTGTTGAAGAAAGTTGTTTTTCCCGCTCCATTTGGACCGATAATGCTGACGATCTCACCCTTTTCCAATTGGAAGTTCATTTTGTTGACGGCGGTCAGACCGCCAAAACGTTTTGAGACGTTGATGGTTTCTAGTAGCGCCATAATGACTCGCCTTTATTCCTCAACCGGTATTGCTTCCGATGCGAGTTTCTTCTTCCTGCGTTGAGCTGGGATCATCCCTTCAGGGCGAAAGATCATCATGAGGATCAGGATCAAGCCAAAGAACATACGTTGATACTGGGCGGGATCCAGTTGAGGTGAAAGATTCTTCCATGCGAAATTGATGAGGGGAATGACTGCATTGCTCTGCCGCAACTGACTTAGATAGAGCGACAGGCCTTGCAGGATTTGAAGATTCAGGATGGTGACAGTTGCCGCACCGAGAATAGCACCCGCGATACTGCCCTGACCGCCCAAGATAACCATTGACAGCACGCCGATGGATTGCATGAACGAGAACGATTCCGGGCTGATGAAAGTGCGGCTTGCCGCAAGCAGTACGCCCATTGCCCCAGCGAATGAAGCGCCTGCGGCAAATGCTGCCAACTTCATCTTGACCAGCGGTATACCCATGGCAATCGCCGCGGTCTCATCTTCACGAACGGCAGCCCAAGCCCGGCCAATTTTGGAATCTTCCAATCGCCGCGTTACAGTGACGATGATGATGATGACCACTAAGGCCATCAAATAAAACATAACGTTGTAGAGCGATGCAACATCGGCCGGATGGCCGACCAGCCTGCCAAATATTGCATTGAATCCATCTACTACGGCTTGCGGCATCGTGGGGCGTTGTATAGGAGTGATTCCTTGCGGGCCATTTGTGAAGTTAAGCGGCTTGTCCAGGTTGGCAGCGAGCACGCGTATGACTTCTCCGAACCCAAGCGTGACGATTGCCAGGTAGTCGCCTCGAACCCTTAAGACTGGCAAGCCAAGTAGAATACCTGTTAGTGCAGCCGCGATGATCCCTAAAAAGATGAAAAGATAAAACATATCGCCCGGCAGTAGGAAGGGAAGATTCGCGGGCTGTGTTCCAGGGGCGTAGGGTAAGACATAGTATTGTTTCGAGCCAAAGAAGGCCCAAAGGTAAGCTCCAACTGCATAAAATGCCACATAGCCCAAGTCCAAGAGACCTGCGAATCCAACTACGATATTCAGACCAAGAGCCAGTGCAGAAAATACGCTGATTTGGAAAATCACCTCTAGATAAAAAATATTACGGACGCCAAGCACTGGCATGATGACCAATGCAAGCAAAGCGCCTGCTACCAGCTTGAAGCGGATATCTGCTTTGAGGCGGTAAAGCGAGAAAAACGAAGTGACCAATATCAGGAACGCGATGATCGAACGCGGATTGAGATAGACCAGTATTGTCCCTGCAATAATATGAATCCCCGTAATCAGGTAGGGCCATATTCCGCGTTGCATGTTTGTCGTCAAGTCTTTGATAGAATAGCCGGCCATAAGTTCTCCTATGCCTTCTGGCTGACGTTCTCACCCAATAAGCCGTTGGGGCGAAAGATCAATACTAGGATCAGGATCGCAAACGCAAAGATATCTTTATACTCTGCGCCTGCTGCGCCCATCGTGAACGCGGACAGATAGGCTCCAGCAAATGTTTCCAACATGCCGAGAACGATTCCGCCGAGCAGAGCGCCCGTGATATTTCCAATCCCGCCCAGCACAGCTGCAGTAAATGCCTTCAGACCTGGGTAAAACCCAACGTAAGGATCGATGCGGGTAAATTTCAGCGCATAGAGCAATCCTGCCGCGCCGCCTAACGAGCCGCCGACCAGAAAAGTTATGGCGATAATTCGATTAACATCAACACCCATCAGGCTGGCCGTAGAGCGATCTTGCGCCACGGAACGGATTGCCTTGCCGACTTTTGTCGCATTGACCATGTAGTTCAATCCGATCAACATCAATAGGGCAGCAATGATCACAATCACGGATTTGATGGGAATGCCAAGAGGTATCTCTGTTGTCCCCATCGGGAGTTTACCAAAAACGAGGCGGGTATCAAAATTGCCGAATGTGGGGAAGATGCGATTGAATTGGCCCGTTGTCAGGCTTTCCACCAAACGAATGGAATCTTGCAGGAAGAAGGAAACCCCAATAGCCGAGATCAGGGGCACCAGTCGAGGAGCATTTCGCAATGGGCGGTAAGCTATTCGTTCCATTGCGACAGCCGCCCCTCCAGCGGCAGCCATTCCCGCCAGCATGGCAAGAAAAAGAAAAACATAAGACATGAACAGTGTTAAATGATCCAAGATTCCAGCGCCTTGAAGCGCTATCAAGATCTCAACTCCTACAAACGCACCGATGGCGAAAATTTCGCTGTGAGCAAAATTGATGAATTCCAATACACCATAGACCATGGTGTATCCCAGCGCGACTGCCGCATAGACAAAACCCAGAGTCAGGCCGTCAATCAGGACCTGGGGCAGGTTCACAATTGTGTAGGTGAACAATGAGACCTTAAGCTGGTCAACAAGGGTTTTCCCAACAATCGTGTAGTCCAGCACGAAAGCGAGCGCAAGGACAATAATGGATAGCACAGCCGCGCTGCCCAATGAAAAAGCAATCAATTGGCCGATTGGGCGCAATAATTCCATCAGGTTGATGGACTTTAAATATTTTTTCATAAGCGTGTCCGGGATTGAAAACCTCCCGGCCCTCCATTTGAAGAGCCGGGAAGCATGGCATTGAGAAGCTTATTGTTGCGGAGCAGGTGGTGCAATATCCAGCGTTTGAACGATGGGGTTATTGCTCCACTGCGTAGGATCGGCAGATCCCACTTGGATCACGAAGTACTTCGACATTGTCGGATCGCCAATTGAGTTGAAATTGTAGGTTCCGGTGATGCCTTTGAAGTCCTTCAAAGCTCGAACCGCATTAGCAACTTGTGCGCGGGCCGGCATTTGATTGTTGTTGGCCTTGGCTGCGTTCTCGATTGCTGCCAGGCAGATAGCCATGGAATCATAACTCTGAGCAGCAAACGGTTGAGGATCGTGATTGTAGGCCGCCTTGAAGTCGGTGATGAATTTGGCCGTGTCTGGATACACTGAAGCCGGGCCTGATACGGTAGAGTAGAACGTTCCAGCCCCTCCTAACAGTTCCTGACCAGCAATCTTAGCGGCATCGGATGAATCGAATCCATCGTCGCTTATGAACATGCCGTTATAGCCTCGATCGCGCGCCTGTTTGAAGAGCACAGCCGCTTGGGAGAACATGCCTCCGAAATATACGGCGTCTGGGTTGGCTGCTATGATTGGAGTGATCACCGGATCAAAGTTGGCCTTTTCCTCAGTGCCTTGGAAGCCGAGAACCTGCATGCCCTTGGCTTGAGCTTCCTTCTGGAAGAATTCTGCGATGCCCTGGCCGTAGGCCGTCTTGTCGTGGATGACGTATACGGACTTCATGCCTTTTGATGCGGCAAAGTCGGCGCCGACGACACCCTGAACATCATCACGTCCCACGATGCGGTTGACTTCAAGGTAACCGCGAGTCGTGACCGTCGGGTTGGTGTTGGCTGGGGAAACGTTGGCAAGCCCCGCGCTATGATAGACCTCGGATGAGGGGATTTGGACGCCAGAGTTGTAATGTCCAACCACACACAAAATGGAAGGATCAGAGACAATCTGCTTGGCGTTGGCAACGCCCGTATCTGGATTGGCCATGTCATCATAGGGAGCCAACTGGACTGTGAAGCCCATGGCTGTCAGCGGGCCGGAAAGCTGAGTGAGGGCCAATTGGGCGCCATTTTTGATATCGGCGCCGACGACTGATTGATCACCAGATAGCGGGGACTGTGTAGCGATCTTGATTACATTCCCTGTCGCCGCGGCAGGTGCGGCTTGTGTGGCTGTTCCAGCGGAACCACAAGCTGTCAAGACCATGCTGGCAATCACCAGCAACGCGAGAACGGCGAACGAACGTTTGAGCATTTTCCTCCACCTCCAATTCAATTTGGGTGCCCGAATTTTCTCTGCCCGCTCAATTTTTAGAATGGGCGAACATTACCCCCATGTTACGTGGTTTTTACTAAAAGTAAAGTGACAAATATCATGGAGTTCACATCCCTAATGACAAATGGGTTTGATGAGTGGAGAGTCATTGTCTGGCCGAAAATAAATTTCCAGTTTTCTATTAAAACGAAAAGAGCGCGGAAAGATTTCTTTCCGCGCGTCTCTTACCCTTGAAGCAATTGTTACTCGATGCCTAAATATGACTTACGCACCATCTCGTTTCGCTTGAGATTTTCAGCAGAATCGAGCAAAACAATCTCGCCGGTTTGCAGCACATATCCGCGCGTAGCGATGGACAATGCCATCAGCGCGTTCTGCTCTACGAGCAAGATGGTGGTGCCTTCCTTATTAATGGTAACGATTGTATCGAAGATGCTTTCCACTAAAATAGGTGCAAGCCCCATGGATGGCTCGTCCAACAGCAGGATGCGCGGGCGGGCCATCAGCGAGCGCCCAATGGCGAGCATTTGCTGTTCGCCGCCAGAAAGTGTCCCGGCTATCTGTTTATGGCGTTCCTTCAACCTGGGAAAGACGGTGAAGACTCGTTCGAGGTCTTGGGCAAAGTTTTGTCGGTCTGTGCGACTGTACGCGCCCAAATCCAGATTTTCCGTAACGGACAGACGCGCAAAGATGCCGCGTCCTTCTGGAACCATAGCAATTCCCTTGTAGACAACCTCGTGCGCTTTCAGGTTGGTGATTTCTTCTCCCTCCAGAATGACTTTGCCTTGACGAGGTTTGAGCAGTCCCGAGATTGTACGAAGGGTGGTCGTCTTTCCGGCGCCATTGGCACCAATCAGCGTAACAATTTCACCTTTTTCCACCTTCAGCGAGACGCCGTTAAGAGCGTGAATATTTCCATAATATGTATGGATGTCATTGATTTCAAGCATGGTCATGGTTTCGTCCCTCGCTCAGTTTACTGTTTCGGTGGCGCCGCGACCGAGGTAAGCTTCGATCACGCGCGGGTTGCGTTGGATTTCTTCAGGCGAGCCTTCCGCGATCTTGGAACCATAATCCAAAACCGCTACTTGATCACTGACGCCCATAACCATACGCATGTCGTGTTCGATGAGAAGGATGGTAATCCCGAGTTCATCGCGCAAGTTACGGATGAACCCCATCATTTCTTTGGTCTCGTGCGGATTCATTCCTGCTGTTGGCTCATCAAGCAAAAGCAGCTTGGGCTTGCTGGCCAATGCTCGAGCAATTTCAAGGCGTCGTTGTGCGCCGTAAGGCAGGTTGCGTGCGACCTGATCGCCAAGCCCTGCCAAGCCAACGAATTTTAGAAGGCGTTTTGCATCCTCCAGCGCAGCAGCTTCTTCCTTGCGGAACCGCGGCGTATGGATGATCGCATCAACGAGATTCGTCGTCAAGCGGCTATGCTCGCCTACCAGGATGTTTTCGATTGCTGTCATGCTGGCGAATAATCGGATGTTCTGATAAGTGCGGGCGATGCCTTTATACATAACCCGGTCGGGGCCGAGACCAACGAGGGATTCGCCAAAGAAGGTGACTGTTCCCTCATCCGGGGTGTAAAAACCGGTGATGCAGTTATAGAACGTTGTCTTGCCCGCGCCATTGGGACCAATAACACTGAAGATTGATTTTTCCGGGATGGTCAAGTCAACATGATTGACGGCAACGAGGCCGCCAAAAATTTTGGTCAGGCCAAGGGTTTCAATCGCAGTCGTCATGGTTTGCCTCCCGTAGCCCCTGGATTCCTTTTTGCATTGTCATCCGTTTTACCTAGTTCCATGCTGCGGCGTGAAGTCGGCCACAAACCTTCTGGCCGCCAGATCATCATAATGACCAGCAGTGCACCAAAGAACAGCACACGATAATCTTGCACTTCACGCAAGACCTCCGGCAATCCTTTGAGAGCAAATGCCCCCGCGATTACGCCGGGGATGCTGCCCATACCGCCCACAATCACGACGGAAAGAACGTTGATGGAGACCATCAGGTTGTGATCCTCTGGCCCGGTAAATTGGTTGCGGGATGCAAAAAGCACACCTCCTAGGCCAGCAAAAGCCGCGCCGATTGCAAAAGCCATCAATTTATGAGTGAGTGTGTTGATGCCCATTGCTCTGGCTACTGTTTCATCTTCGCGCATGGCTTCCCAGGCTCGGCCAACACGGGAGCTTCTCAACTGGGTGGTGACAAATATAGTCAGCAGAATGCCAATCATGATCAGGTAAACGAAATCTTTATCGCTGCTGAATGGTTTGCCAAAGAGCGTGGGTCCGCCAATCGCGCTGACACCTTTTGGGCCACCGGAAAATGGTGTAAGCAGATCGCTAGTCGCTAGGATGCGGATGATTTCGCCAAAACCCAAAGTTACGATGGCAAGGTAATCGCCGCGCATTCTCAATACTGGAATGCCGAGTAAAACTCCTGCTGCTGCTGCAAGTACGATGCCAATTGGCAGGGCAACCCAGAAACTCCACATCAAGTGGTGAGGGTTTGGAGCTGTCAACAAAGCCACCGTGTATGCGCCAATGGCAAAGAAGGCTACATATCCAAGATCAAGCAGACCGGCGAAACCAACCACAACGTTCAACCCTAATCCCAGCAGAACATAAATGCCCACGGTGCCGAGAGTGTAGTTCCAATATTTTCCGGCTTCCTGTGGGATGATATAGAGAACAACAAGACCCAATGCATAAACAGCTGGCATGAAGAGCGGGTGGCCGCGTATCTTTTGTGCCCATGAGCTATTTACAAAATGTGACCAAGTGTTGGTCCACCAATTGCCTAATGTTGTACGCCATTGGCCGCGTAGGGCAAAACCAAGCACGCCGCCCAATAAGCCTGTTACAAATAGAAAGGCGAACTCAAGCAAGGCGCCCTCGAGCGTGCTTTTGCCCATCAGGAATAGTTTGATGGCGGCAGGCAGGATCGCGGCAAGGTAGACGCTGATTCTCACCCCGGCATCGTTAAGTATGCCCAATATTAAAGCTAGGCCGCCTACCAATGCGCCGTTCGTGAGTCCAGCCGACGCGCTACCAGCCAGGGCAGTCAACCAGGTATCAATTTCGCCTTTGAGTCTGCGTCCGCCTGATGCGCCAGCCCATAGGCCAATCAGCCCCATAAATATGAGCATGTCTAGGATATCGGCGTTCAGTCCAAAAAGGATGGCTGAATCATTGTGAATTCCATCTTTGATGATCGTACCTGCAACGATGGGAAAGCCAATCAGAAGCAGGAAAACATTTATGATCCCGAAGATCAGGCCCGTACGAAATCCATTGTTGATTTGTTTATTCATTAGACCTTCTCCTCGCTCAACACCTCGCCCAGAAGACCGGTGGGGCGGAAGATCAGTATCAATACTAGGATGCCGAAAGCCAGGACATCCTTGAGCTGGAATGGCATACCGAGAATAGCGGGACCAATTGCCTCGATAATGCCTAGGAACATTCCGCCGAGCATGGCACCGGGTATGTTACCAATCCCGCCGAGGACGGCCGCCGTGAAGGCTTTAATGCCAGGGATGAAACCGACCTGATAATAAACCAAGCCAAGGTGGATTCCCCACATGACACCCG
>JAJYOH010000202.1 GCA_021796315.1 Chloroflexota bacterium | reverse complement strand
TGAGCCAGCAAGACATTTCAATACCCATGCTCACCTCTCTATTTATTCTTTTTTAAAAAACATTGCTGTTCGCTCGAACTCCACCACAATTGTACCGTCCGGTTTCTTGCCCCAGCATTTGATTCGCACGATGCCAACTTCGGGCCTCGACTTCGACTCGCGCTTCTCGATGATCTCGCTCTCGGCATAAATTGTGTCACCGTGAAAGACGGGGTGCGGATGCACAACTTTATCGTATCCGAGATTGGCGACAATCGTGCCTTCGGTCAGATCGGGGACGGTCAAACCGACAACCAGACCAAATGTAAAAACGCCATTTACCAAACGATGACCAAATTCCGTCTTCGATGCAAAGTCTTCGTTGACGTGCAGCGGCTGTGTGTTCATCGTCAGCGCCGAGAACAACACGTTGTCCATCTCGGTCACGGTGCGCCCGCCATGCTTGAACTTCATCCCAACTTCGAGTTCATCAAAATATTTGCCGGTCATAGGACCTCCGTTTAAATGTTTGCACGTTGAAACGTTTGAACGTTCTAACTTTCCAGCTTGTCAACCCGAATCAAAATCTGCTCTCGTTCCACTGTCTGCCCAACCTTGACCAATAGCTCTTTGACGATTCCATCCCGCGGCGCTTGAATGCGGATTTCCATCTTCATAGCCTCCAATACCAGAAGCGTTTGACCTTTGCTGACGGAATCACCTTCTTTGACATTGACGCTTCGTACCTGACCCGGCATCGGCGCGGCCAATTCGGACGCGTGCTCACCGCCCGCGCTGCTTCGCTTCGTCCCTGAAGATTTGGTCAACACGAACGTTTGACCATTGACCGTCACCCAGCGCTTCGCGCCATCGGATGAAACGTAAGCGATAACATGATTGCCATCAATAAGCAAATCCAATTTCGCGTTTTCCGCACGGACGATTTCAACTGAAATAGTTTTATCTCCAATAGTCGCGGTGTAATCTTCGCCGCTTGGAGTAATGTCAACAACATTTTGATCGAAGGTCGTTTTCATCAGTTGCGAAATCCACTTGCCACTTTCCACGGATTATATGGATCAGATTCATTTGAGCTTGCGTTTTCCGTTTTGCGATTTGGAATGATTTGTTCCGCAAGTGCGGCAGCAATCAAAATTTCCGGCGTTGGCTCTAACGGTTTCCAGTCAAATTTAGTTTCGACCCAACGCGTGGTGACTTCGCCATTTTGAAAATCGGGATGAGCTAAAACAGATTGCATGAAATCAATATTGGTCGTTACGCCGTGGACAACAAATTCGCGCAATGCAGCTTGCATTCGTTGAATAGCGACTTCGCGGCCTTCTCCGTAAACAATCAACTTGGCAAGCAACGGATCATAGAAATGTGTCACTTCATTGCCCGCGGCAAAACCTGAGTCGACGCGGATGTTTGGTCCGCGCGGCTCGATGAATTGCAAAAGTTTTCCCGTGCTTGGCAGGAATCCGCCCGCGGGGTCTTCGGCGTAGACGCGGCACTCGATGGCATGTCCGCGTTGAGAGAAATATTTTTGCGTGAACGGGAATTTCTCTCCTGCCGCGATGCGAATTTGCCATTGCACCAAATCGAGTCCAACGACGAATTCCGTGACGGGATGCTCTACTTGCAAGCGCGTGTTCATTTCGAGGAAATAGAATTTCAGTGTATCAGGATCAACGATGAATTCAACTGTGCCTGCGTTGAAATATCCGACTGCTTTTGCTGCGGCGACTGCAGCTTCGCCCATTTCTTTTCGCAATTCGGGAGTAATCAAAGGTGATGGCGTTTCTTCTATCACTTTCTGATGGCGTCTTTGTACCGAACATTCGCGTTCAAAAAGATGAGGGAGATTCCCATACTTGTCACCGAAAACTTGAAACTCGATGTGATGCGCGTTAGGAAGATATTTTTCGATCAGCAAACGATCATCACCAAACGCATTAAGTGCTTCACGCCGCGCGGCTCCGAGCGATTCGGCCATCTCACTTTCAGTGTTGACCACGCGCATCCCTTTGCCGCCACCTCCTGCCGCGGCTTTGACCAGAACGGGATAACCAATTTCCTTCGCGGCTTTCTTGAAATCTTTTTCTGATTCGATGTCTTCGACTCCGGGAACGGTTGGCACGCCAGCTTTCTTCATCGTGATTTTTGATTCCGCTTTGTCGCCCATGGCGCGGATGGAGTCCGCTGATGGGCCGATAAAAGTTAATTTAGCGGAATCCGCTGCGGCGGCGAATGAAGCGTTCTCGGATAAAAATCCGTAGCCAGGATGGATCGCATCCGCATGTGTCTGCTTCGCGGCATCAATGATCTTGTCAATATTTAAATATGATTCTCTTGGTTCCGCCGCGCCGAGCGGAATCGCTTCGTCCGCGAATTGAACATGCAAAGAATTCTTGTCAGCTTCGGAATAAACCGCGACAGTTTTAATTCCAAGCTCTTTGCAGGCCCGCATGATGCGGATGGCGATCTCGCCGCGATTGGCAATTAGGATTTTCGAGAACATTTGAAAATTTCTATACCCAATTTTGAATCAGATAGATGGCCATGCTGGAGATCAAGCCAATGAAGAAAAACAGATAACCGTATTTGACATAATTGAATTTGGTGCGTTTCAAATAAACGCCAACGTGATAGATTTCATGCACCTGAACTTCATAAGCGGCGTCGGGGTCGTTGAAAATCTTTTCCATGTGCGCTCTGTATTCTTCATACGACATGTGAGAATAACTTCCAAAGAAAAGCGGACTGAATTCGCGGTCCGCCACAGAGCGTTCTCTTTTCGGCGAGACGTCTATGTTTGGCGTTACGGTCAACAGCGCGAGCGTAATCGTGACCAACATAAATGCCGCCAGCACGACGACAGCCAGTCTCAATGAAGCATCGTTGACGCGCGTGAGCGAGATGGTGATCAAGACCGACGAAATACTCAATAAGATGTTGGCTTTTGTATCGGCCATATTGCTGAAGTCAATCAACTGCCTGCGCGTTTCCTGCAATAAATAATCCAACTGCGGACGTTGTTCTTCGATTTTCATTTCTTCACTCTCGTTAAAGTGGATTCAACAGCTTTCGTTTCGCTTCCTTCGGGACCGATATTGTATGCCGTTATGATGAGATGATCTTTGTCAACGAGTTCGACTTCTGTGCGCCAGCCCCAATCCGGGCCGCCATCGGATGCGGGATAACTGCCCAAAACTGAAAATCCTTTTTCTTTTGCATCGCCCGCGCAAAACATAATGGCTGTGTTGTTATGGAATGAGTCGACCCAACTGGCTTCGTAGCGGTCAAGCGTGGTGTTGTAGCCAAACGTGAAAATGCCTTGTTGTGACTCGCCGTCCATCGCGCTTTGATAAAGATACAGAGCGAAGCGACCATCGAGGACAAGTTGGATGCTTCCTTGTGTTTGAGATTCAATAGGCGTGCCTTCCGGCTCGAGCCAGGTGCTTGTCCTGCCTGCCCAGCCGCCGACGAGTTGGGCGAGGAGTTGATGAGGAGTGGATGATGATTTAGAGAAGGACATGAAAGATTTCCTTGGATGTTTGTTGGCGTTGATAGCAAAGAAAGATGAAAGAGGAAAGACGTGTTAAGGCATTGGTATTTCTGAGTCGAGCAAGAAGCCTGATGATTGTGTATTGTATTCAGATCGTTCTTCGCGGATGGCATTCTTTCGTTGATGAGAAATCATGGGAACTAACATGCTGACAATTTGGGTAATCAAGTTCATTCTATGTTGAATAACTTCGGCAGGCAAAACATGGCGAGCTTTGTAATACCAATCGCGGCTCTCACGTGCTGACCCAAGCGAAATTTCAATAAATCGAGCGCGGTCAAGGCCTTTGCTCCGCGAGTAGCCTTCGGTCAGATTCGCGCTGATTGAGCTGAGTGAGCGATGGAGTTGATCCGCAACACTGAACATAAGTTTTTCCTTCGATAATTTTAGAACATCTTCCCATCCAACGTCATCGGCAAACAAAGCAAGCCGATATACTTCCAGTTTCCAAATCGGATCATTTGTGATTTCGCAAGGAACACTCTCAAACCATTCGACGTACTTCATGGTCGCAGACTCCTCTTTCTTCTTTCATCTTTCCTACATCCGAAAGACTCCAAAGTTTTGCTCATCAACTGGCGAATTCAACACAACCGACAAAGCCAACCCCAACACTTGACGCGTATCCGCGGGATCAATCACACCATCATCCCAGAGTCGTGCAGTGGAATGATATGGATTTCCTTCATCTTCGTATTTCTCCAGAATGGGGCGCTTGAATTCGTCAGCTTCTTCTTTTGACATGGCAGGCTTGCCCTCACGTGCGAGTTGATCCTGTTTGATGGTCAGCAACACATTCGCGGCTTGCTCTCCGCCCATGACGCTGATGCGCGCATTGGGCCACATCCATAAGAACCGTGAGCCGTAAGCGCGGCCTGACATCGCGTAATTTCCCGCGCCGAACGAGCCTCCGATGATAACAGTCAATTTTGGAACGCGCGTTGTTGCCACGGCATGGACCATTTTTGCACCGTCTTTGGCAATGCCGCCGACTTCATATTCGCGTCCGACCATGAAGCCAGTGATGTTTTGCAGGAACACGAGCGGAATTCCGCGTTGATCACATAGCTCAATGAAGTGAGTCGCCTTCAATGCTGACTCACTAAACAGCACGCCGTTGTTCGCGATGATACCGACCGGATATCCATGGATGCGCGCGAAGCCACAGACAAGTGTCGTGCCGTAGCGCGCTTTGAATTCGCGGAACTTGCTTCCATCAACCAGACGCGCAATGATTTCGTGCACATCATACGTCTCGCGAAAGGTCGCGGGGAGGATGCCGTATAGATCGTCAGTGGGGAATAAAGGTTCTTCGGGCGCGGCCACTTCAAGTCCAGAAAGATGCGTTTGAAAGTTTAAAGGTTGTAAAGTTTCAACAATGTCGCGCAAAATTTGAATCGCGTGATCGTCATCGTCCGCAAGATGATCGGCAACGCCGCTGAGCCGCGTGTGGACGTCCGCACCGCCGAGGTCTTCCGCAGAAACATCTTCACCCGTCGCGGCTTTGACCAGCGGAGGCCCGCCCAGAAAAATCGTCCCCGTGCCCTTGACGATAATGGCTTCGTCGCTCATCGCAGGGACATACGCGCCGCCCGCGGTGCAACTGCCCATCACCGCCGCAATCTGCGGAATCTTTTTGGCAGACATGCGCGCCTGATTGTAGAAGATGCGGCCAAAATGATTCACATCGGGAAAGACTTCATCCTGCAGCGGCAAAAACGCCCCGCCCGAATCGACAAGATACAGGCAGGGAAGATGATTCTCTTCGGCGATCTGCTGCGCGCGCAAATGCTTCTTGACCGTCATCGGGAAATACGATCCGCCTTTGACGGTCGCATCGTTGGCGACAATCAACACTTCGCGATTGCTGACGCGTCCGATTCCCGTGACAATGCCCGCGCCGGGCGCTGCTTGAGAGTCACCGTTGCTCGATTGGTCTTGGTACATGTCCCACGCCGCGAGCGCAGACAGTTCGAGGAACGGCGATCCCGGATCGAGCAGACGTTCGATTCGGTCGCGCACGAAGAGCTTGCCCTGTTCTTCCTGACGCCTGCGATACTTCTCGCCGCCTCCCGCGCGGACGAGAGCGAGTCGCTCCTTTAATAGTTTAGCCAACGCGCGATGATGTTCGCTGTTGGTTTTGAATTCTTCGCTATCGGTGTTGATGTTGGTTTGAATAGTTTCCATAAGTGACAGATGGTTAATGGTGAATAGTTGTGGCGAGTGTAGCACAAAAGATGAACGGCGGTGACATTGGGAAAGGGATTCTGAAGTTCAGAATCAATGCTTGGAGGATTAGCTTGTAGCGAGGCTGGAAAGGAACAGTCCAATATACAACAGGACTGGCAAAGCAAACGTCAGGCCGGAAAGAATTGCTGACAAAATATTCCTTCGCCGCGCATACGCGATCCACGCTCCGATTGCCATCACGATGGGAAAGATCGGGTACGCCCAGATCGTGATGACAAATGCCCAGGCTTGAGGTGTTTCTCCAGCATCAAAAGCCATGAAGGAAAGTCCCGCCACAACCAGCCAAAATACTAATGATGCAACAGCCAATACTTGCGAAACGATCAACCAGATCAACAGTCCCTTGCTGCGCGGCTTTGAAGTTTGTGTGATTGCAGTCATCTCTATTCTCCTCCATCTGATTGTGATGGATAAATATTCGTCCGGGCTTTGCGCTGAGTCTCAACGCATAACGAGCCATAATCCGATAAACGGCACAATCGGTATGACTAACGTCAGGGCGGAAAGAACCGCCGATGAAGTATTTTTGCGGCGCGCATAAGCGATCCACGCGCCGATGGCCGTCATGATGGGAATGAGAGGCCAGCACCAGAGCGCAATCACGAAAGCCCAGGCTTGAGGAGTTTCGCCCGCATCAAAAGCCATGGCAGAGATTCCCAGGGCAGCGACTCCTCCCACGCCCAGCCAAATCACTAATAAAGCGATAGCCAATATTTGCGAAAGAATCAGCCAGATCAATAGGCCCTTGCTGCGCGGTTTTGAAGTTGATGTAATTTCAGGCATCTCGATGCTCCTCCCTTTGATTGTAATAGTAAAAATGGACTCGGCCAATCGCCGAGTCCATTTTTTGTTTCGCGTGTTACCACTTTTTCCTTCTGTTATTGCTTTTCATCCCCGTCATTCAACAACTTCAACATCCATCCTGGCTCCTCATTTGTGTTCTTTCTTTTCGATCTAGTCTTATGAACAATGTCTGGGCCGTCGAGATTTGCTTTCACTTCCATCCACTCGACACGCTTTTCTGCAATTGCATCTCGCACAAGTCGCTCTCTCGTTGACAATGTTGATACGCCTGTCTTTATTTCTACGAATACAACCTTATTCACGCAACCGTTGCCGAGGCCATCAAAGACAACTAAATCAATGGGGCTTCCGATAAACCTGGAGTCTGCAGGATTAAATCCAAATCCAGGCAGGTAGGGCACTATATGCTCGGTCATTTTTCCCATCGTCACAGATGTGCTTTTGTCAATGGCATCTTTTCTGATTTCACTCTCGGCCTCGGCCTTCCATTGCTCAAACTTGAGAGCTGTTTCCTTTGTAAGCACGTCTCGAATCTGAAGCCTTGCATTTTCTAGTTCATCGCCGCGCCATTTAATGAGTTGATTTTGTGCTTCTTGTAGGGCTTCCCCTCGCGCTGCTTCCAGCATTTGCTGGCGGACTTGTACAAGTTCATTTTCTTGCCATTTCTTTACCTGTTCCTGCATTTCTTGAATCGCCTGCCCCTTGGCCGCGTCGTAAGTCTGCTGCCGAATAGAACTTAATTCTTGTTCTTTCCAATTCTGTAGCTGAGTTTGTGCTTGTTTGTAGACAGCATCACCTTGTTCCTTGAGTTGCTTGAGAAGGGCAGACTTACTTGCTGATGATGCCCAGACGTAGCCTATCACAGCCGCTAAGATGCCGACGAATATCAATGCAATTGCGAAAATGAAAAGCAAAATCAACGTATTATCCATGTTTCGCTTTCGATCCCTTTATGTAAATCCCGACAAGATAGTTCTCTACATTAGCACAAATCGTCGCGGCTGTCACTTACTACTCAGCACTTTCTCTTTTCACTTCTCTATAACTTGCTCAAATACGTCTTCACTGCTTTCATGAATTCGCCTGCCCATTGGTAAGATTCCTTTGCCTGTTCATCTGTAACATTTTCTCCCTCATCTCCGTAATGTCCGGTCTGGCGAATTTTCTCGGCTTGAATGATATAGCGATGAAACTTGGGATCAAGCAAATTCGTTTTGGCAAACTCTTTTCCATACGCGGCAACGACCGCCGAATGTTTTGAGAAAGTCAATCCTTTTGTCAGCAACATCGCTTGGGCCAGATAGAAAATTGTGTAATACGATTGCGCTGCCGAAAAACGGGCGATACCATTATCAATCATCACTTTGGCGGCTTTATGACTCTCATCTGCCAGGTTCAGAAAATGCTGGATTTCAGATGAAATCATATAACCACTCCCTCTTTACGGACATTGATGTATAACGGGAATTTGCTTTCCTTATATTTTGTTTCGGACGCAAGCTTGGTGGAAATCAGTACATCATTTTCAAGCGAAAGCTTGGCGACCAATTCCGACGAGCGTTTATCCATTTCCCAGTAATCGAACTCGCCCTTCAATACGATCATCACGTCAATATCCGAGTCTGGGAGTCGGCCCTCGCCGCGCGCAAACGAGCCGAACAGGATTACGGCTTTCAACTGGTCGCCATAAATCTCGATCAATCCCTTTTTTAACTCACGCAATATCCTTTTGATATTTCTGGGCATGGCATCGTTCCCGCTTTATCTTACCGTTTTTCTTGGACGAGTGCAACACACCGATCACTGAATACTGCTCACTTCCGCTCCTCGTTCACTGATTCCCAATTCAAAAATCCTCGCACTCAACCCAACTGACTGAAACATCCACTTCATGGCTTCGCCGATATTTGCATCTTGATTCGCCGAGAACGCGATCAGACTCGGTCCCGCGCCGGATAATGCGACTGCTGACGCGCCTGCTTTTTTCGCAGCATCCATTGCTTCGCGCGCGCCGGGAACCAGCGGCAGGCGATAGGGTTGATGCAGCGCATCGTCCATGACCTGGCCGAGCAAATCCAAGTCGCCAGTACGGAAGGCTTCGGTCACCAGCACAGCGCGGCTGATGTTGTGAGCCGCGTCTTTTATTGAGACGTGTTTTGGCAACGCGGCACGCGCTTGTTTGGTCGGGAAATTGAAATCGGGCAACACAATTGTTACGCGTAGGGGCGATGTCATCTCGCCTGTGCGACGGGACGTCGCCCCTACAACGATTTTCCGTGCGATAATCTTGCCTTCATTCATACTCTGCAAGTACGATGTCGTTGATGCAACCAGCCCGCCCAATAACGCGGATGCGACGTTATCGGGATGGCCTTCGATTTCTGCCGCCAGAGTCAAAACGTCATCGTTTGAGAGCAGATTATTCAACATCGCATTCGCGCCGAGCAAACCTGTGATGATCGCCGCGGCGGACGAGCCGAGTCCAGAAGCAAGCGGGACGCGATTGATGCAATGAATACATAGAGTCGGTAATTTCTTTCCAACGGCATCGTAAACTTTTTGCATCGAACGCACGATGAGATTCTTTTGATTAGGCGCGAGCCTGCCCGCGCCTTCGCCTTCGATGCGCAAAGAGAATTTGTCCGCAGGCGTGAACTCGGTCTCGTTCCACAAATCGAGGGCGAGACCCAGCGAGTCAAAGCCTGGGCCGAGGTTGGCAGATGTGGCAGGAGCCTTAACAATGAT
>JAJYOH010000201.1 GCA_021796315.1 Chloroflexota bacterium | reverse complement strand
GGGTGTCCTTAAATTAACTTTTCGTATCTGTATTGTACTTTTTCATAAGCTTGCAGTATAATGCCGAAATTATGTGGCGGGGCGTAATCCGCTTTTTGGATATTATTTTAGTGTTATGAAATATCCCACTGTCAGGAGAATCTATGTTTAAAAAGCTTTTCAATGTGCTGAACCAGCCGCTTGGGCGTATTGGTGTCCTGATCATATTATTGGTGGTTTTCAGCACAGGGGTTTGGGGCATTGCCCAAACCCAGAAATCACCTGAACAGCCAATTCAATTCCCACACAATCTGCATGTCGGTGTGGGAATTCAATGTTTATACTGCCATCCGGGCGCGCTGCGCGGCCCTTCACCCGGCCTGCCAACCGAAACGAAGTGTTGGGGCTGTCATCAACAAATGGCGATCACCAACACGAGTCTGCTGCTAAAGCCATTGGTTCAGGCAGTCCAGAACAATCAACCGATCGATTGGGTTCCGGTGGCGCAAGTGCCGGACTTTGTGCACTATAACCACAGGCCTCATATTGCCGCAGGATTGAATTGCGAAGACTGTCATGGCAATGTGAGCAAAATGACCGTTTATCAAAACCCTGAAATCATGAACATGGGTTGGTGTTTGAGTTGTCACCGGGCAAAGACGGAGGATAACGTCCAGAACAATCCGAATCACGATCCCGCTGTCACAGCGATGCTGGCCGAGCAGCGCACCAAGCTTACCGATTGCAGTACCTGCCATTATTAGATCGGTCGAAAGGATATGATATGAGCAAACAGATTTCCCGGCGCGACTTTTTAAAGTTAGCTGGAGTAGGCGCGGCAACAACCGCCGTCCTGACCGGTTGCGGCCCGGCATCACGTTATGTTACGCGCGAGCCTTACATTAAAATGCCGGAGTATACCTATAATGGTTTAAGCACTTTTTATGCCACTACCTGTCATGAGTGCTCGGCAGGCTGCGGTTTGGTTGTCCGCACGATGCAGGGACGCGCCATCAAAGTGGATGGAAATGTAAACAATCCCGTTAATTTGGGCAAGACCTGCGTGCGTGGTCAAGCCACTCTGCATGGCATGTATAACCCTGATCGTGTAACAGACCCGTTCCACCGCACGGCGCGTGGTTCAGATGGCGGGGATAAGATGGATTGGGATGCCGCGACTCAAGTCGTGGCCGATGCTTTGAGCAAGAACAAACCGGAAGAAATTGCTTTCCTGATGGGGATGGTTCCCGATCATCTCTTTGACCTGGTAACGGATCTCGCCAAATCACTTGGCGCGCCCGCTCCGGTTCGTTTTGGGGCGCTTGGAATGTTCGAAGCGCGCGCCACGCTTGGGCGGGCCGCCAAAGATGTTCTCGGTCAGGATGGCTTGCCTTTCTTTGACGTGGCTGGCGCGGACATGGTCTTCTCGTTCGGCGCCAACTTCCTCGAAACCTGGCTTTCACCGGTCGCTTATACACGCAGCTATTCCAAAATGCGGCGCGGAAATCCCAGCCGCCGCGGCTACTTTGTTCAATTCGAGGCGCGGATGTCGCAAACAGGCGTTAACGCGGATGAATGGATTCCGATCGTACCCGGGACCGAGGGCGCGGTCGCCCTGGCGATTGGCCGTCTCGCGGCTGAAGCGGGAGGCGCCAAGGTACCCGCAGCTTTCTCCGGTATGGACGTCAAAGCGGTTGCCCAGGATTCCGGCGTTTCGGTTGATACTCTGACTCGTTTGGCCAGACTCTTTGCCAAAGCCGGTAATGCGCTTGCCATTCCAGGCGGCGCGGCTTTAGGACAGAGCAACGGTTTGCAAACAGCCGAAGCAGTGTTGGCTCTGAATGCTTTCGCCGGTAACTTTGGCAAGCCAGGCGGCGTTTACCTTTCAACGCTTGCGCCGCTGGTTGGCCAATATCATCGCCCGGCCAGCATCAAGGAAATGCAGGATTTTGTAAATATACTCAAATCGGGCAGCGTCAAAGTGTTGTTCGTGCACGGTGTCAATCCTGTCTTTGAATTACCGAAGTCACTTGGTTTTGCTGATGCCCTGGCTAATGTCGAGCAGGTTATTTCGTTCGCGACCTTCCCGGATGAAACAGCCATGCAGGCCAATTATGTTTTCCCGGATCATCATGGCCTGGAGTCGTGGGGCTACCAGAAGGTTGCTACCGGTGCGGGTCCTTCCGTGCTTTCGGGATCGCAGCCTGCGATTTCAGCCTACTACAATACACATGCTACTGTTGATGTCTTGCTGGCTGCCGCACAGAAAGCCGGTGGTGCGTTGGCTGCCGCCCTGTCTTTCAAAGATGAGGTTGCGTTTATCCAAAGCAAGCTGGGTGACTTGGTGAGCGCGGCGGATGGTTACTTCTCGGCGCCGGAGATCAACACTTTCACAGCGGAGTTCCAGCAATATGGCGGCTGGTGGAAAACGAAGGATGACCTGATCGCACCATCTGGTGCGGATGTGCTCAGTCAGAGTTTCAAAGTTGACCCGGCGCAGTTTAGCGGAAGCGGTCAGTTTTATCTTGTCCCGTTTGTCTCGCCGACACTGGGCGAAGCCGGGGCCAACAAACCCTGGCTGCAGGAGGTCCCTGACCCGAACACTACAGTTACTTGGAATTCATGGGTGGAGATCAACCCTGCTACGGCTGCTCAACTCGGTATTGATAACGATGATGTGGTTTTGATCAAATCTGATGCAGGCTCGGTGGAGGCCTCGGTTTATAAGTATCCGGCTATTCGTCCAGACACGATCGCAATTCCTTTTGGGCAGGGTCATACTGCGTACGGGCGTTATGCTGAAAAACGCGGCATCAATCCTGCTGATTTGTTGGGTCCCAGCCTTAATGAGGCAGGCGACTTGGCGTTTGCAGGCGTAAAAGTCAGCATCGAGAAGACCGGTAAAAAGCATGTTCTCGCCCGCTTGGAAAGCATTATGGGCGTTTACGGGACGCCACAGAATTAGGAGAGACTTTATGACTACTCAAACTAAGATTCCCGAAACCAGTATAGGTCAAAGTACTGCGGGGCAGGGAAAATGGGGCATGGTCATTGACCAGGATATGTGTACAGGATGCCAGGCTTGCGTTGCTGCCTGTGTCATGGAAAACAATATTTCGTTCGTGGGCGAGGATGATCTGGCCTATGGACGCGGCATGCATTGGATCCGCATCGAGCGCTTTTGGCAAGGTGATTTTCCTAAAGTTAGCAGCAGTTTTCAGCCCATGCTTTGTCAGCAGTGTGGACATGCGCCTTGCGAACCGGTTTGTCCAGTGTATGCATCAGTTCAGAGCGCTGCGGAGGAAATCAATCTCCAAGTCTATAACCGCTGTGTGGGTACACGTTATTGCGCCAACAACTGCCCCTATCAAGTGCGTACCTTCAACTGGCGTGACTATACGCGTCCTGAACCGCTCAACAATCAGCTCAATCCCGATGTGACCGTCCGTCGGATGGGTGTGATGGAGAAATGCACGTTCTGTATCCAACGGATAAACGCTGTCGAGGATAAGGCCGCTTCGGAGAACCGCCAGATCAAGGATGGAGAAATGGTTCCGGCCTGCGCCCAGGCCTGCCCGGCATATGCGATCACCTTCGGACGCATCGATGATCCGAATAGCAAGGTCAGCCAAAAAGCACGCGATGGTCGCGGTTTCATGGCGCTCGAAGAACTCGGCACCTTGCCGAGAGTGACTTACCTGAAGGGAGGCTCATCACATGGCAGCAACGGCTAAAGCAATGCAACCTGCTCACGCGGGTGAATTGGAAGACCCTCGCGAAAACTTATTGTACGATCCCCGGCCTCGCAGCGAGATGAATGATATGGTCATGGATGCCATGCAAACTGCTGGCTGGAAATTTTGGGTTGTGACCATCGTCCTGGCTTTGTTTGTGCTGATTGGTTTGTTCGGTGTGTGGGGCTACCTGATCTTGAATGGTATGGGTGTTGCTGGTGTTACACGGCCGATCTACTGGGGCGCGTTTCTTGTCGATGTAGTATTTTGGATCGGTATTAGTCATGCCGGAGCATTTGTCTCGGCCCTGTTACGCGTCTTTAAAACAGGATTCCACCATGCGATCACACGCGTGGCTGAATTCATGGCTGTGTTTGGCATCATTCAGGCCGGTTTGAGCGTGTTCTTTCACATGGGCCGAGTCTGGCTTTTCTACTGGATGATTCCCATTCCCAACGAACGTGGAATTTGGCCGGATTTCCATTCGCCGTTGATGTGGGATTTTATGGCCATTACCACTTACATGATCGTTAGTACGCTATACCTGATCCTGCCGCTGATCCCGGATCTGGCAATGGCGCGTGATCGTTCGACTGGCTGGCGTAAGAAGTTATATCGCATCCTGGCTCTTGGCTTTCGCGGCACCGAAGGAGATTGGAAGCACTTGCGTGCGGCGATCAAGATCTTCTCTTTTGCCATGATCCCGGTGATGGTCTCTGTGACCACCGTTGTTTCCTGGGATTTTGCTTTGGCAACTAGAGCGGGTTGGTCATCGACGGTCTTTGGACCGTTCTTCGTGATCGGGGCGTTCCATTCAGGAGTTGCGGCGCTGGTCGTGATCCTGGTTCTCATCCGCAGTACGATGAAGAATATGAAATATTTTATCCGTCCCGAAACCCTGGACGCTCTGGGCAAATTGATGTTGATCATTTCAATGGTCTGGGCCTATTTCTACTTTAATGATTACATGGTGCCGTGGTATGGCGGCGATTCGTTGGAGAGATTGGTGCTCAAGTTCCATGAGACCGGGCCATTTGCCTGGATGTTCTATTCAATGCTTATCTTCAATGCAGTCATTCCGTGGGCATTGTTGTGGAATAAGAAAATTCGCCGTATGCCCTGGGTGATGTTTACCATTGGCTTGCTCATTGTCGTGGGGATGTGGTTCGAACGATTCCTGATCGTACCCGGCACGCTGACTATTTCGGCTGATCCCTTTACCTGGCGGGTATATCAAATAAGTTGGGTTGAGATCTCCCTCACATTGGGCACCCTGGCATTCTTCGCTTTGCTTTACTTGATTGTCTCGCGATTCCTGCCATTTATATCGCCCTGGGAAGTGCAGGAAGGTCAAGCATCCCATACGATCCGTAAGGTCGGCAAAGCCACCTTACCATCGGCCAGTGAAATTGATTAGGTTGAGAGGAACGAAATATGTCTGATGCTACGACTCTTTTAGCCCTTTTTCAGGATGTTGATCCAGCCGCGGATGCGATTGAAAAACTCCGTGAGATGGGACTCAGTGACGATCAAATGAATGTGGTTTCCGGAATTCCTTTCAAGGAGGAAATCCTGGGTCGCCCAATTGTTCGCACACACGTACCGCGCATTGCATTGGGCGGCGCGATTGCCGGCTTTGCCATTGCCGTATTCCTGATCTGGGGTGTACCGCTCTTGTATCCATTGTATGTTGGCGGTCAACCAATGTTTCCCATACCGCCGCTGTTGGTTCTCGGTTTTGAATTGATCATGCTGGGCATGTTGACTTCTGCATTTCTGGGCGTGTTTATTGATAGCAGGTTCCCATCTTACGAGCCTGCGTTATATGCGCCGGAGGTCAGCGATGGGAAGATTGCCCTGTTTTTCGATTGCCCGGCTGACAAGCAGGTGAAGTTCAAGGAAGCCATGAAATCGTTGGGCGCAGAATCGGTCAGAATGGTGGAGGCTCAAGAATTATGAACCCTGCTCATAAGCGACTATTATATGCGGGGGGCGTTGTGCTGGTGGCGATTATCCTGTTGGAACTATGGGCTTTTGATGTGATCCACTTTGACTTTGTCAGTTTTATGGAGATCCAGCCTTCCTATCAGCCGATGGAAAAGCCTCTGCCCGTGCCGCAAAATTCGATTCCGGTGGAGGGAGCGGCTTATATCCCCGGGATGGGTGTGCCGTCCAACCCGGTAACTGCCGATGATGTCTCGATCGTGCGTGGCAGGGAACTCTATCAGATTAACTGCATGTTGTGTCACGGTCCACAGGGCCAGGGCGATGGTCCGGTTGCGTCTTTTTTGAAGAACAAGCCCGCCAACTTGACAAGCGATGCTGTTCAAACTAAGGCCGATGGCGCACTTTTCATGACCATCAGCAACGGCGTTACGGGTGCCATGCCCCCATTGAACGAGAATCTGTTGGTACGCGAACGCTGGGATGTCGTGAATTATTTGCGGACTTTACCGTCTCAGGCCGCTTCGGCGCCTGCCGCTACTCCGACTCCTTCTTCGACTGGACAACCGGCTGCAGGCACACCTGCAGCTACTACTGCGCCTTCCAGCAGTCAGGAGGAAGTTGCTCGCCCCTCGAATCCAGGAGGTCCGGGGGATGCCATCAACTTGAAAGGCGATGTGACTGCAGGCTCAACCGTATATAATGCCAATTGTGCTGCCTGTCATGGAACGGATGGAAAACAAGGAATGACCAATCCCGGTTCCACGGATGGGGTTGTCCCGAGCTTGAATCCGATCGACCCCACGTTGATGAATGCAGATTACAAAACGTTTGCTACCAATCTTGATCTTTTCATGCAGCATGGTTCCACGCCGCAGGGACCAAGTCCGGCGCTTTCCATGCCCGCGTGGGGCGACCAAAACAAATTAACTCAGCAACAGATTGCTGATGCCATTGCCTATGTTATTAGCTTGAATCCTGTTCCTTCATCCGGAGTGCCTACGCCCACTGAAATGGCCGGGCAGGATGTTGCCCGTCCGTCAAATACTGGTGGGCCAGGTGATGCACTCAAATTGCAGGGTGATCCAACTTCAGGCGCGGCGTTGTACGTCACGAATTGTGCCGCATGCCACGGGGCTGAAGGAAAAGGTGGCGTTCCGAATCCTGGCTCCGCAGATGGTTCGGTTCCACCGCTCAATCCGATCGATACAACAATCAAGAACAGTGATCAGACCGTCTTTGCTTACAACCTCGATTTGTTCCTTGAGCATGGCTCAACTCCGGAAGGCCCCAGCCCTGCATTAAAGATGGGGGCTTGGGGTGATCAAGGAGCGCTGAAGCCGCAGCAAATCGCTGACCTGATCGCTTATCTCATAAAATTAAATGGTGGAGCGTCTCAGCCGCAGACCACCTCGACACCGTAGGAGTCACGATATGAAAAAAGATACCATGCGCACGGTGATGTATGGCGTGCTGATCGGCCTCCCGACGATGGTGGTGGTTTGGATACTCGTTGTTTCCTTTCTGGGATGCGACTTTAACAACTCCTGTGCCAACACTTCACAATCCGGTCTAACTCCTGTACCAACGTTGATTCCCGCAACCATGCCCATTCCCGAAGTGGGCGCAGGGCACCAGGCAGCGCCGGCCAAGTGTCAGGTTGCAACCGTGGACCTTATTGGCGATTGGGTCAAGGCAGGTGTTCCTGAAAAGGTACCTTTTGACTTTACCGATGCCAAAGACACGGCTTGCACGGCTACCTTCTCCGCTGATGTGCTGCCGCTGTTTACAACGCCAAACCTTTGGTATGACGGCGCGTCTGCATGTACCACCTGCCATTCTGCAGATGTGACTGCGGCGACAATGCACATGAGTCTGGCTAGCTATCAGGATATTCTGGCCGGCAGCAATCGCGCGAATGCGAATTCCAAAGGCACTGATATTTTAGGCGGCGGTAATTGGGAAAAATCCATTCTCTATGACATGTTGTACACTAAAAAGTCAATGCCGCTTGGACGCCCTGCTACTGTCCCGGCAGCGGGCCCCGTTATCTTTGCGGGAACGCCCAAGTCTGGGGCGTCTGGTGTAACTTCTCAGGGAACCCCCAGCTCTGGGGCTTCCGGCAAAACTTCTCAAGCTACGCCTACGGCTGTTGCTACAGAAATGGCCAATGATGCCAGTCAGGATGTTGCCCGGCCATCGAATAGCGGCGGAGCAGGTACAGCCGCCACCCTGACCGGCAATGCCGACTCAGGCAAGCAGGTCTATGAGGCGAATTGTTCCTCCTGCCATGGGGTGGATGGAAAGGGCGGCGTTGCAAATTCCGGCTCAACGGATGAGACGGTTCCAGCGTTGAATCCCATTGACCCGACCATCAGGAGCGATAATCTCACCACCTTCGCTTATAACCTTGATCTGTTTATTGAGCATGGTTCAATGCCCGAAGGTACAAGTCCTGCGTTGCAGATGCCCGCCTGGGGCGATAAAGGTCGCCTTCAACCGCAGCAGATTGCGGATGTGATCGCTTATCTTATCAAACTCAACCCATAGGCTAAAAGAAGTCGAGCTGATCGGTTTGCTCGGCGATTCAAAAAGGCGCAAAGGCTTATTTTCCTTTGCGCTTTTTTCTTATACGATCAGGCGCGACCGGGGAGTTTGAATTTCAGGCCGCTTTTTTCTTTTTGCTGACCCTGGCTTCGGCAATTGATTCGGGGATTGGCATGGGGATCGGCGTCTGGGCGATGGTTTGGGCCTGGACCGCCTCAGAGGCTGTGGAATCGGAAGCCGGTTCGAGTTCCAGTTCGACCGTTTCTTCCATCCGAATTTGGCCGCGCAGAAACGCGCCTTCTTCCGTTACGAAAGCGGTCGTGACTACGTCACCCCAAACACGGCCCGAGGCGCGGATTTCCAGTTTTTGGGTGGTGATATTGCCGCGCACCGCGCCCGCTACGATGACGGTGTTGGCGCGCACGTTCTGACAGGTGACGCGTCCGGTCTCGCCGACGACCAGCATGCCGCGCAATGCAATCTCGCCTTCGAAGGCGCCTTCGATGCGGACGCCGCCGGAGCCGTTGATGCTGCCATGCCAAATGACGCCCGGCCCGAGCACGGATGTGATGCGCTCGACGGCCTGGATCTGTTGTGGGTTTTCTGCGGGGGATGAAGCTCGTTTAAACATGCTTGCCCAATTTTACCGTATAAAGAAAAAGAACGGGAAACTTACTTGTCCGCCATCCCGCCGTAAATCTTATCCTGTGTTTGATCCAATGGCTTCACCTTATATTGAGCCAGTCATTGTCGAATGGTGTGGCCTGTTGATGATCTCGCTGCAAGCTCGCTGCCATTTAGATTTCCAAATTGTTTTCTTAAACTCTTGACGGAACTCGTTTTATTGGAGTATAGTCCAACCGCTATATATGAACACATACCTAACTCACGAAGAAAAGGAGGTGATCGCCTTGGACGCCGATGACCATTTAATGCGCCCAACTTTGTTCCTTTTTGACTTCTCCGAATTGCGACTGTTCCAGGTGCGGGTGGACCGCCTCAAAATGCGCGGTCGCCTCCCGGCTTTATGCGCGGCATGAATTAATTGCCAGTCCGCTGCCCCTGCCTGCACCTGGCGCCGTTACAGGTGAACCAGTCGCCACCTTCGGAGAACTCGAAGGTGGTTTTTATTTTTCCATTAGGAGGTGCCTCATGGCTTTTATCAGCGAATTG
>JAJYOH010000200.1 GCA_021796315.1 Chloroflexota bacterium | reverse complement strand
AACCGCTGTGCCGCATTTTGCACAGGCATGCGTTGCGATACTCGGTGTTGATGTTGCGGCTATAACCATAGGCTTCACTGAGCTTTTGCCCATTCGATACGCGCCGTAAAGGACCAGGGCCAGCAGCGCCAACGGAATCAATCCCATCACCCCGCCGAACAAAAAGCCAAAAGGCATTCTACCGAAGCGGGAGAATCCGAAACCGCGTCCGCCCATCATTGGACGTCCCCAACCGTCACCGCCGCGCATCATCGGTCCATTCCAACCTCGAGGTTGTGCGTTCCCGCCTTGTGGCGGCAGGTTTCCGCGTTGTTGCGGTTGAAAGCCGTATCCCGCTCGGAAGTTGGCGGTAATCATGTGATTGCGAACCACAAATGCCAGTCCGACCAGCCCTGCGACAATTACCAAAACGATCAGGATCCCCAAGATCCATTTCCAAATATTTTTCATTTTATAACTCCTTTGTTCATACGCAAATAATACCCTCTTATCCTGAAAATCTCATGAAGGAAATATGTAGTTTATGTAAAGGTTTTCTGGGCGCAAATCACAGATGAAAATCGACAAAAACAATGACGCCGGAACATGGCGCATGTCCGCATCCTTGATACAATTTAGCCATGCTGAAAACCAAACATACTCCTCTCATTCAATTTCTGGGCGCCGTGATCCTGATTGGCGCCATTGCTTTCTTTGGCCCCAAAGAGCAGACGCTTGGCGCGAACGTGCGGATTGTCTACCTGCACGGCGCCTGGGTGCTGACGGCGGAACTGGCCTTCATTGCGGCGGGTCTTGCTGGACTGGTCGGCCTGATCGCGCGCCGCGACATTTTCCACACTTGGTCCGCCGCTTTGGGCCGCACCGGTATCTTCTTCTGGCTGACGTATCTGCCGCTCTCATTGTGGGCGATGGAAACCAACTGGAACGGCTTGTTCCTGGCTGAACCGCGCTTCCGCCTGGCGATGACCTTTGCTGTGGTCGGCTTGTTGTTGCAGATCGGCCTGTGGCTGTTGGACAATAAAATGCTCACGTCCGCAGCCAACATCGCATACATTATTGTTCTGCGCGTGGTCTTTGTCACAACTCAAAATATTATGCACCCGCCGCCATCGCCAATTTTTAGTTCCGGCAATTTCGCCATCATCGGATTTTTTGTCGTCTTGAATCTCCTGACATGGTTGGCGGCTTATTTCCTCACTCGCTGGTTACTTTCGATTCAGCGGGATAGCGATTTAACGAATCAGCGAGTCGGCAAATCAGCGATCAATGAATCGGCGAAATAATAAAATATCGTGACTTTGACATGACGGAGGGCGTATGAATTACACTGAATGGGAAAACAAAATTCCAGACCGGATCAAGAATGAACCGATTTGGAAATTTGCCGGTTACAGAAAGGCGCTTTTTGTATATGACCTGGTATGGGATGACACTGAAAATTGGATAAAAGATATGCGTGGCCGCTCGTTAGCCGACCAGATTGTGAGAAGCTCCGGTTCCATTTCTGCCAATTTGGAAGAGGGACTTGGTCGTGGATATGGCAAGGAACTTCAATATCATTATCGCGTTGCGCTGGCTTCCGCTCGCGAGACAAAAGGATGGTATTTCCGAGGTCGGCGATTTATGATTACTGAAATTCTAAATGATCGTCTGGCTTTGATTGACGAAGCTATTGCCCTGCTCGTCACTGAACTTAATCATCAGCGTCAATTCAACAACCACTGAATCTTGAATCGCTGAATCTTTGAGTCGCTGAATCAAACATGCGCATCCAACTGATTGTTGTCATGGTGCTTCGCACCATCCTGAACACCATGCACAGGATGGTTTATCCTTTCCTGTCCATCTTTGCGCGCGGCCTCGGCGTGGATGTGACTGTCCTCCAATATGCGATGACCGCCCGAAACCTGGTCGGCATATTCGTCCCTGTCTTTGCCCCGATTGCCGATCAACGTGGACGCAAATTTGGGATGCTGACGGGCATCGTGATCTTTACGTTCGGCGTGGGGTTGGTTGCACTCTTTCCAAACATCTTTACACTTTCCATCGCGCTTATCTTGGCGTTACTTGGCAAATATATTTTCGATCCTGCCATGCAAGCCTACTTTGGCGACCGCATTCCTTACGAGCAACGCGGCACCGCCCTGGCTGTGACCGAAGTGGCCTGGTCGGCTGCGTTCATCGTCGGCGTGCCGGTCATGGCGTTCTTGATTGCGCGCAACGGCTGGTCTGCTCCGTTTCCGGTTTTGGCAATAGCAGGTATCGTGATGTTTGCGGTCATCTTCTGGATGATCCCGCGCGCCGATACACATCACGAAGCGACAAGCGACTCACACAAAAATTTTCACGCTGTGTTTACGTCTGTCCCGGCGCTGGCAGGCATATCCATTGCATTATGGGCCAGTGCGGCCAACGAAATGGTCAACCTGGTGTTTGGTGTCTGGCTTGAGAATTCATTCGGGTTGAAGATAGCCGCGTTGGCGGGTGCCTCGGCTGTGATCGGGCTGTCCGAGTTGAGTGGGGAGGGACTCGTGGCCCTGACTACCGACCGGTTGGGCAAGCCGCGTGCGCTTGCATTGGGTCTCGTCGGCAACGCGCTGGCCTGTATCCTGCTGCCCGTTATCGGTCAGACTGAAGCGGGCGCACTCGTCGGCCTTTTCCTCTTTTACATCACATTCGAGTATGTCATGGTCAGCCACATCCCGATGATGACTGAGCTTGTCCCGAAAGCGCGCGCCACGTTACTTACGTTTAATTTGACGGGTCAGTCCATCGGTCGCGCTATTGGCGGATTTTTGGCGACTTTCATTTTTCATACATTCGGTTTTCCTTTTGTGGCAGGCATGGCGCTTCTGCTCAATGTGTTCGCATTGCTGGCATTGGCCGAACTGCAAAAGAAGATCGTGATCATGCCGCGTGTTCTTGAATGGGTGAGAAGCGTTTTTTCCCGAACGAACTGAAACCACGTATAATCGGATAAATTTCACGCCAGAAAGATTGGATGTATGACCGACAAAAAATTCACGCGCGGCAAAGGCCTGCTCGAACCGACTCTTGCCCACCTGCGGACCCAGCGCGCCAACCGCCTCATCCCTGCCGACCTGCGAGCGGGTCGCATTCTGGACATCGGGTGCGGCTCCTTCCCCTATTTCCTCGCGCACACTTCCTTTCAGGAGAAGTTTGCGGTGGATCAGCTCCCGATGGAAAAAGAGACCGCCGTCCAAAATCAGATCGAATTCTTTTCGCTGAATTTGAATGAAGCACCGCATTTGCCATTCGAAGACAATTTTTTCAGTGTCGTGACTCTGCTGGCAGTGGTCGAACATCTCAACCCGGCCAGCATGGCATTGCTCTTCCAGGAAAGTCATCGTGTGTTGAAGCCGGGCGGCACCGTCATCCTGACCACGCCCGCCGCCTGGTCGGATGGATTGCTAAAATTCATGGCGCAGATCAACCTGGTCAGCGCCGAGGAAATCCACGAACACGCCTTCGCCTACACACTTCCACTCATCGGCTGGCATTTCGGTCAGGCAGGCTTTGAAATGACCAAGGTCAAGTTCGGATACTTTGAGTTCATGCTTAATATGTGGGCCACCGCGCGGAAATAAGTTTTTCCTCGGACGACTATTGGGTTTTTCCTTCCTTGTTGTAAAATAGACTTAACCACTAAAGGAGATTGACCATGAAACTTCGCAACCTGTTTTTGATCCACTCACTGATCGCTTTGCTATACTCGCTGGGACTTTTGTTGATCCCACAGACCATGCTGTTCTTATACGGCATCACCACCACAGCCGGAGACAGATTGCTGGCCCAGTTCTTCGGCGTTCAACTGTTGATGTCCGGCCTGGTCACCCTGCTGGCTCGCGACGCGACCGCCTCCAGTGAGCGAAACGCCATCACATTGTCCATTCTGATCTCCAGCGCCGTTGGCTTAATCGTTTCCATCGGCGGGACGCTCTCCGGCACCATGAACGTTCTTGGCTGGTCGGCGGTGGTCATTTATGGCTTCTTCGCCATCGCTTTTGCTTTTTTTCAGTTTATTGGCCCGGCGGAGTAGTCAAAGAAATCGTTTTGTTGTGCAATTGCAGGTAATCAAAGGCCGCTCCGAAAGGGGCGGCTTTTCGTTACCTGCATCACAGCGTGATGTATAATTTCATTACGGAGACAAAAATGCCAAAGCAAAAACGAGAACAGCTCAAAGCGGAATTCAAGCAAGCGCTAACCGAATTCGTCGAAACTCTCAAAGGCCATGTTTCCACGCCCGACGATCAATGGACAATCAAAGGCTTTATTGATGTGTTCCGCAACATTTACACAATTTCAGCAGACACAAAGATCGTCTCCAAGATTCTTGAAATTCACTTGTTCCCGAAATTGCTTGAATTTGCCAATCAAAGCAACTATCGCATTGTTCTTGCTGAACAGCAAAACTATTATCCTGATTTGTCTTTCGTCAACGCGGATGATGAAAGTATCAAATTCGCTGTTGATTTAAAAACTACGTATCGTCTGCCCGACAATCCTGAATTCTGCAATGGTTTTACCCTTGGTTCACGCGGCGAATATTTCATCAACCGCAAAAGCAACAAGAACATTCAATTTCCTTACAGTGAATATCTCGGACATTTTTGTCTTGGCATTATCTATTCACGTTCAGGTTCCGAGAAAAGCGATGAAACCAAAACCTATCGCTTGGAAGAGTTGAAATCCATCACATCCGTCATCAATGATTTTGAATTCTTTGTTCACGAGAAATGGGAAATCGCCAGCGATTATCAAGGCAGTTCTAATACAGCAAACATTGGTAGCATCACAAAAATAAGCGATATTTTGGAAGGCAATGGCGTTTTCAAAAAGCTCGGCGAAAAATGGTTCGATGATTATTGGATGAATTATGGCAAAATCCAAACAACTAAACCCGATGGCAAAGTAAAGCAAATCACATTACTAAAAGAATATCTGGCTTATCGCGGGAAAGACCAAAAACTTGCCAACCCAATGACGAGGAAACCTGCACGCAAGAATAGGCGAGTGCAGAAATGACGGTAAACGTCCCGCCCTTAAAATGTCAGGGCATCAAGACCAAACTGGTCGATTGGATCAAAGACCATGCCGTTCTCGAAAGTGACGGCACATGGATTGAGCCATTTATGGGTTCGGGTGTGGTTGGATTCAACATGCGTCCGAGCCGCGCTATTTTTGCAGACGTAAATCCGCACATTATCAACTTCTACAATGCCATCAAGCAGGAAAAAATTACCGCCGGAATCGCCAAGGAATTTTTGGAAAAAGAAGGCACATATCTTCAAGCAAAAGGCGAAGATCATTACTATAAAGTGCGCGAGCGATTTAACAAAGACCACGAACCTTTGGATTTACTCTTCTTGAACCGCGCTTGCTTCAACGGCGTAATGCGCTTCAACAAGAAAGGCGGATTCAATGTTCCGTTTGGTCACAAACCTGAACGTTTCGCCAAAGCCTACGTCACCAAAATCACAAACCAAATCAAATATGTGACACAGGCAACCAGTCAATACGATTGGCAATTCATCTGCGCCGATTTCAAAAAAATCATTTCGTCCGCATCAGCCAATGATTTTATTTATTGCGACCCGCCTTACATTGGCAGACACGTTGATTATTTCAATTCGTGGTCAGAGCAAGATGAGCAGGAACTTTACGAATGGCTCGATAATACTCCGGCAAAATTTATCCTTTCAACATGGCACAGCAATCAATACCGTTCAAATCTGGCAATTGAAAAATATGCTTATCGCTTCACGATTTTGACACGCCAACATTTCTATCATGTAGGCGCAAGCGAAAAGAATCGCAATCCAATGCTCGAAGCGATTATCCTCAACTACAACCCCATGCCGCAAATGGATATCCAATTAGAAAAACAAATGGCTCTGTTTGAGAAATCGCACAAAGACGATTATGTGATTTACACTCCACACACGGTCAACTGAATACTGATTACTGAACACCGGAAACTGAAATGCTCATCCACTCCTCCACCCAACTTCTGACCCTTGCAGGCGGCCCGCAACGCGGACACGCGCTTGGCACGCTTGGTATCATTCCAAACGGTGCAATCCTGATCCGCGAAGAAAAGATCGTGGCGGTTGGTCCCACTGATGAACTGCGCGCCTCGTACAAAGATGAGCCAACGCTGGATGCTAGCGGCTGTGTCATCCTGCCCGGCTTCGTTGATCCGCACACGCACCTCATCTGGGCGGGTGACCGCGCCAGCGAGTTCGAGATGAAAATGGCGGGCACGCCTTATCTCGATATTCTGGCGGCAGGCGGCGGAATTATTTCCACTGTCAAACAAACGCGCGCTGCTTCCATTGAAACGTTGATCGCACAGACCCGCTCGCGTTTGCTGCGAATGTTTGCTTGTGGGACAACCACCGCCGAAGCCAAGACTGGTTACGGCCTGCAAACCGCCACCGAACTGCGTCTGCTCAAAGCCCTGCTGGCCCTCGACGATGAAAGTCCGCTCGATCTCGCCATCACCTTTCTCGGCGCGCACGCCATCGCGCCTGAATTCAAAGACGACCCGCAAGGTTACACTGATCTTGTTTGCGACACGATGCTTCCGACTGTTCACGATTGGTGGCAGACTCATGCTCCGCGCCTGCCTTTGCCTTTTGTGGACGTCTTCTGCGAGAACAAAGCCTTTACTTTGGAACAATCGCGTCAGGTCCTGACCACAGCCGCGGGGCTGGGATTCCCGCTCAAGATCCACGCTGATGAATTCGACAATCTCGGCGGCGCGTCGCTGGCAGCGGAGTTGGGCGCGGCCTCGGCAGATCATCTCGTCAAAACATCTGACGCGGATATTGCTGCGCTGGCCAAATCGGATACGGTCGCGGTCTCGCTTCCCTGCACGCCATTCGGACTCGCCGAGCGCGATTACACGCCTGCCAAAAAAATCATCGCCGCAGACGGATATTTTGCCCTCGCCACCGACTGCAACCCCGGCACTACCTGGAACGAGTCGATGCAGTTTGTCATCGCGCTGGCTTGCCGCACGATGGGGCTGACTCCCGCCCAGGCCATTGCCGCCTCCACGATCAATTCTGCGCACGCCATTCGCAGGTCCGATAAGATCGGTTCGCTCGAGGAAGGCAAACAAGCGGACTTATTAATCCTCAATGTCCCGGATTATCGTCACGTTGGTTATCGCTACGGAACCAATCTGGTCAAGCAGGTTGTCAAATGTGGACGAGTTTATTCGGTGGATGTCGGTTATTATCGGACAGCATAACTTTCAGGAGTTGATATGAACATTGACCTAAGCAACCCATTGTCAAATTCCGCCATTCAATGGGCGATCATCATCGTTGCGCTGCTGTTGGTGGTGATCATCGCGAGATACTTCCTTCACATCGTTGCTCACATCGTGCAATTTGTTGTGCACTTCTTCTGGCACGGTTGCGGGACGATATTGTTCATCCTGATTGTGTGGTATCTGCTGCACTACTTCAAATTGATATAACAAAAGCGACAGTCGCCATGGATGGGACTGTCGCTTCTTCTTTTGAATCTTTCGCTTTATTCTGTCTGCCTGCCGAACCACATTCGTCCGAGCAAATTATCCTTGATGAAGAACTGATGGTAAAACGCCGCGCCGACATGCAACACGATCAGAAGGAACAACGCAAACCAGCTCAAAGCGTGGAAAGCACCGATAAGAAAGCCGCCCTGGCCGCCGTTCAAGAACAGGAACGCGCCGGTGGCAAGAATCGAGAACGTGAAAAAGTACAAAGCAAAATGCGTTAGCTTCCCTACCAAATCAAGAAAACTGTTTCCCGTGCTGGCCCATTCGGGCTGCTTGACGATCCAACGCATGGCAAAGCGGATCAACATCAGCGCCAGAATAATACCGCCGACAAGGGTGTGAAGCCCAAGGTTTCCGCCTCCATCATCCCCGGCAAACAGCACAGCGGCAAACATCAACAAGACCACCGCCCAATGCAGGATCACCGAAATGGGATGATAGCGGCTAGCTTTTGAAACAACTGAATTCGACATCTATTAATTCTCCTTTGCGGAAAGTATAAAGTTCCCAGATGAACACCAAATGACGAGGTCATTTTCCTGTCATAAACCTTTTTCTCATGGCTCTGGTGAAATACTTTTGATACAATAGCCGCCTCTTACAAAACCGGAGGCAACATGCAAATTGATATTATCGGTATCCCCATTGATCTCGGCGCAGACCGGCGCGGTGTGGACATGGGGCCAAGCGCGATCCGATACGCGCGTCTGCAAAAGAAACTTGAAGAGCTTGGATATGATGTGGAAGATCACGGCAACATCGAGGTGCCCATCGCCGAGATGTGCACGATCAACGATCCCAAACTCAAATACATTGATTGCATCGTACCCATGTCGCGGCGCGCGGCAGGCGCGGTTGCCACATCGATTCAGGGCGGACATTTTCCGCTCGTGCTGGGCGGCGATCACAGCCTTTCGCTCGGGTCCATTCGCGGCGCGGCCAAACATAAAAAACTTGGGGTGATCTGGATCGACGCGCACGCAGATTTCAACACCGGGAAAACAACTCCATCCGGAAACATTCACGGGATGCCGCTGGCCGCGTTGTGCGGGTTTGGGGACGCGCGCTTAACCCAATTGTGGGACGAGCCGCTTCCAGTCGTGGACCCGAAGCGGGTGGCCGTTATCGGAGCGCGCGATCTCGACCCGGGCGAAAAGTCCAACCTGCGCGAAGCCGGCGTCATGGTCATGGGCATGGAACAGATCGACCGTCTTGGCATGACCTCCGCGCTGGAAAAGGCCATCGAACGAGTCAGCCGCGACGTGGACGGTGTCTATCTTTCGTTCGACATGGACGCCATGGACCCGCGCCATGCTCCCGGCGTCGGTACGCCTGTGCCCGCCGGGTTGACCCAGCGCGAAGTTCACATGGCCTGCGAGATGATCGCCGAGACAAAAAATTTGATCGGCATGGATATCGTGGAAGTCAACCCCATCCTGGATATTCAAAACCAGACCGGTGAATTGGCGGTTGAATTTGTTTTGTCCGCTTTGGGCAAACGCATTTGGAATGGTGATTAAAATCTGCCTATAAAAAAGAATGGGGTAGAATAGAAGTATGAACGCTGCTCAAGGTCCCCTGCTAATTGTCGAGGATATTTCGACCATCACAAAGGGCATCAATCCGACGACGAGGCCGGTTATCAAGGAACGGGAATTTCTCAAAAGTTACCGCGGGCGCATTGAAATTAAGCCCGGGCAGAGTAGCACACAGATTTCGCCTGCCGAGCGTCTGCTTGAAACCCTGCCTGCCGATCAAAAACCGGGTTTTGTGGCCAGGCGGAAACAATCCGTTCTTGACCGTGAAAATATCCGTGCC
>JAJYOH010000199.1 GCA_021796315.1 Chloroflexota bacterium | reverse complement strand
GCCCATCGAACAACAATTCGCCATGTTGGTTGCCCTGATCAGCCTGGCAGTGGACGTTATCTACTCGCTTGTTGATCCCCGCGTGAGGTACTAAATCGTGGCAGAAACTAAAGAAAAACCTTCCGTTGTCCTTCCCGAAGGTGCTACCTGGGAGGTGGAACTCAAAAGGATTGGCTTTCTCCGCCGCATCCTGATGGCACGGCGCTGGTACGGAGCCGATTGGTGGTTTGTTGCCGTATCGGCTGTGGCGGTTGTAGGCTTTATCATTGTAGCGCTCTTCCCCGGACTTTTTGCTCCATATGCCCCTGATGCTCTAGTCGGGCCAAGTTTTTTGGCGCCGGGGGCCAGCGTGGATCTTCCAATGCTGATTGTGCCGAATTCTTCGCCGGTTAATAAACTTCAAGACTTGGCAGTTGCCGAAGGAGCCGATCGTCCAACTGTAGCGGTGCAGCAGGGCCTCCCAACAGCCCAAGCGCTGAATGAGCAAGCCCAAAAGATTGATGGCGAGATCAAGAATCAGCCCGGCAGTCTACGGCTGCGTCCCATTATTGATCGCTACGCAACTCTTGAAGAGACTTTGCAGGCTGTTGTGGATGGCAAAGATCAGGCAGCCGTCGTTCAGACGACAGAGTTCAATAGTGTAAAAGCTCAGTTTCCAACTTTACGAGAAGCGGCACCCGTCGCGGGCGGAACTGCAACGGCGGGGGGCTTCCTCATGGGTACCAATGATATCGGCCAGGATGTCTTCAGCCGCCTATTATGGGGAACACGGATTGCTTTGATTATCGGATTCAGTTCATCGCTCGTGTCTCTGATGTTGGGCGTGCCGCTTGGCTTGCTTGCCGGTTTCGCAGGTGGGACATTTGACCGCCTGTTGAGCCTTCTGATGGACAGCTTGTACGCCTTCCCCGGACTGATCCTGGCTATCGCAATCACGGCTGTGCTGGGGCCAAGCATCTTAAACATTATTGTTGCCATTTCGGTGCTCTACATTCCAACCTATTACCGCATCGTGCGCGGGCAGACTCTATCCGTCAAGGAGGAAGTTTATATCGAAGCCGCTCGAAGCATCGGGGCGCGCCAATTGGAAATTCTGCAACGCTACATTTTCCCGAATGTGATTCCATCAGTAGCAATCATTTTTTCGGTAAACGTAGCCGATGCCATCCTAACTGGAGCCGGTCTCTCCTTCCTCGGCTTGGGGCTTCCACCAACACTGGCTGATTGGGGAATTGATGTAGCACGCGGCCAGCGTTTTATCCAGACAGCGTGGTGGATGATTACATTCCCCGGCCTGGCAATCATGCTGGTCGTGTTAGCTTTTACTTTGATGGGCGAAGGACTGATGGAAATATTCAACCCGAAACTAAGGGAGCGCTGATGCCTGACGACATTCTTTATTCGATTCGAAATTTGACGGTTGAATATCGCACCCGTGCAGGCGCCGTTGAGGCTGTTGACAACGTTTCCCTCGACATACGCCGCGGTGAAATCCTCGGACTCGTAGGCGAGTCTGGATGCGGTAAATCAACATTGGGCAAAGGCTTGATGCGTCTGCATAGTGGACCCGCCAGAATCACAAACGGCGAATTGTTGTTCGATGGGCGCGATCTAATGAAACTATCGGATCGCGAAATGCCCGATGTGCGTGGCGCCGAAATTGGTATGGTCTTCCAAGACCCAATGACTTCGCTTAACCCCGTCCAAAAGATACTCGATCACCTGACTGAAACGATCCACACGCACGAACCAGAAACATCAGCATCTGCAGCGCGGGCCAGGGCAGAGGAATTGGTGGAACGCCTGGGAATCCGACGGGAGCGTTTGAATGAGTATCCGCATCAAATGTCGGGTGGGATGCGACAGCGTGTCATGATTTCTCTGGCATTGGCATTGCGCGCCAAGCTGGTCATCGCAGATGAACCCACAACTTCATTGGATGTTATTGTCGAGGCGAAATTTCTTGACCTGCTCAAGGAATTGCAAAAAGAATTCGGCCTGACTATTTTGCTCATTACACACAACATCGGCGTCGTCGCTGAAGTTGCGGATCGAGTAGCGGTCATGTATGCGGCTCAGATGGTGGAAGTTGGTGATGTCCGCGACGTCTTTGCCGATCCCAAACATCCCTATACTCAAGGTCTATTGCGTTCGGTTCCTAATATCAAGCTGGATGGCGGCGAGCTTTACAAGATGGGCGGAGCGCCGCCAAATCTCCTGCATCCACCGACGGGCTGTCGATTTCACCCACGCTGTCCCTTTGCTCTGGGAATTTGTTCTGTTGAAGAACCGGCTCTTGCATCGGTTGAAAACGATCATCTCGCCTCCTGTTGGTTATATCGAGACGTTGCCATGAAGCAGGAGAGTCGCAATGGCTAAGGCAAATCCTGTGGAAGAAAAACACCTGGTGCAGATTGAACAGGTATGCAAGCATTTTCCGATTCAAAGTGGGTTATTTGCCAGCATCCTGAATCGTGGACATGTCCCTGCTGTAAAAGCAGTGGACGGCGTCAGCTTTTCCATCCGCAAAGGCGAAGTTTTTGGATTGGCCGGAGAGAGCGGCTCGGGAAAATCCACGGTTGGGCGATTGGTCTTGCGCTTGCTGGATCCAACGTCAGGACGCGTGGTCTTCGATGGCATTGACCTCCAGAGTTTGTCGTCCGAAGAGATGCGTCGCATGCGTTCGCGCATGCAAATTGTTTTTCAAGATCCGCTGGCGTCTCTGAATCCGAGAATGACAATCGGCCAGGCTATCGAACACCCGGCTCAAATTCACTTGTCCAATTTATCGCCTACGGAACGCCGCAACCGAGTGCTGGAAATTCTCAGCGCAGTCGGAATGAATCCACCAGAATCTTTTTATGATTTGTTCCCGCATCAGATTTCAGGTGGCCAGCGGCAACGAGTCGTTTTGGCGCGCGCACTGGTAACACATCCCGAATTGATCGTAGCAGATGAGCCAATCGCAATGGCCGATGTATCCGTCCGTGCGCTTTTGCTTGATCTGATGATGAAGTTGAAGGAAGAGTTTGATCTTACTTATCTCTTCATCACACATGATTTGGCAACGGCAAAATATGTGTGCAACCGGATTGCCATTATGTATCTTGGCAAACTGTGCGAGGTCGGACAGTTAACGGATGTCTATGAACGATCTGCGCATCCATACACGCGTGCGCTTTTGGAGGCCGTGCCGGTTCCAGATCCGCGGCGGCGTCGCACAGAACCGATGCCCGCGGGCGAAATTCCCAATGCCATCAATCCGCCTCCGGGATGTCATTTCCATCCGCGTTGTCCCATTGCCCGCGCAAATTGTTCCATAGAAGAACCGATCCTGCGCGAAATTCGATCGGAGCATTTTGTTGCCTGCCATTATGCAGAAGACCTTTTGAAATAGGATGTGAACAACAGACCTTCCACGAAAATCAATTCCAAAGCCAACCGCAAACTCAACACATGGCTTTTGCCTGTTCTGGTTATAACTTTCGCTGCGTTTTACGTTGCAACAGGTTATCGCGGTTGGCTTGTATTTTTTATTGGCACTGGCAGCGCGTGGCTTCTTGCTGCACTGTGGGTTCACTCACTGGAACGCGGTTTGAGCATCCAGCGTAAGATACATTTTGCATGGGCAGCTGTCGGCGAATCGGTTCCCGAACTTATTGAGATAAAAAATAACAGTAGGTTCCCGGCTATTTGGGTTGAAATCATGGACGAATCGGATCGCCTCGTTGATCCGATTCGTCTGGTTTCTGATGTGGAGTCACAAGCATCCCGAAGACGGCATCCCGTTCACTTGTTCAAAAGACGCGGGCTTTATACGCTTGGGCCTACGCGGCTCCGCACTGGCGATCCATTTGGAATTTACACATTGACCATTTGCGATCAACAATCGAACACGATTCTGATCACACCGCCCCAATTGCCCTTGTCACACCTTATGATTTTGAATGGCGGTTGGGCAGGGGATCGGCAGCGACAGCGCCATGCCATTGAGCGGGAAATTAGCGACGCAGGCGTCCGCGATTATATTCCCGGCGACAGCCTCAAGCGGATTCATTGGTCTGCATCCGCACATAACGACAGCCTGATCGTGAGACAGTTGGAAGCCGCGACTTCGGATGATTGGCAAATCTTTATTGACTTGGATAAAACCGTTCAAGCCGGAACCGATTCGGATTCCACGCTTGAGCTTTCCATTGTGCTGGCAGCGTCCCTCATTACGCGCGGACTAAACGAGCACCGCCGTGTGGGCCTGACATTGGCCGGACCAAAATTGGCCTGGCTCGAGCCACGTGCCGACTCGCTTCATCGCTGGCAATTGCTGCGCGCTTTATCAATAGCCGATGCGGGCGACAGTCCCTTGTCGAGCTTGTTATCATCGCGGCCACCGACTCAAAGAGCAGCACAGATCATTATTACGCCAACGACTGACCCAACCTGGGCGGCTGCAATCGCACGAAGACACGAGCAGAGAAACACAACGATCTTGTTGGTTAATCCTGCTGATTTTGACGGACGTCCAGATCAAGCCAAATTGACAACGGTTTTGACACAACACGGAATTTCTTATGTGCGGATGCCTCGAACATTATTGCAAGAAGCGTATGCATCGGCAAATCAACGCGATCACAAAACTTCTGCCGACGTTAGGGCGCAACAGCGATATCTCGAACAAGGAAAAGAATCTTGGCAGAGAATGGGCTGAGCATTCATTCCGTGAATCTGCTTGGACAGGTCAGGAAGACTGAGAAGTGGGTCGTTTTGATTCTTCTCTTGATCTTTCTCGCGTCCGCCATTGCTGGAATAACGCTCGCGCTTAATGGACCGGATTGGGCCTCGCTCTGGCGGAGTCTGGTCTTCGGGTTGCTCTTGGGATACATGCTCGCTCTGCTGCGACAATCAACTCTTAAAACAATATTGATCGTTGTCGCAGTTGGATTGCTTTATGTGCTGCTTTTCCCAGGCGGATTGATCGAAAAGGTGATATCCATTTTTGCAGAACTGATTCGCCTGTTGTTTGAAATCTTTTCACTTCATAAGAATGGGACGATTGATCTGAGTCCGCTTGATCGCCTCGTACAGGATTTGTTTATCTCGGCAGCAATCATTTTGAAGCGGGTTCAAACCTGGATAACTGCATTGCAGTCCGGGCAATCGGCTATTGATCCGGTAGCAATTGCGCTAATTTGGAATTTGCTGGTATGGGTCATATCCGCGTGGACAAGCTGGATCACCGAAGCGCGCAGGAATGCCTTATTGGCCGTCTCGCCCGGAATGCTGTTGTGTCTGGTAATGCTCGCATACGGTCAGCAAATATCCGCGGTTTTGTATATCATGCTGGGCGCAGCGCTTTTGCTTCTCGCGGTAGTTCAACACGAACGACGCCAGCAAAATTGGAATGGAGCGAGCGTCGCGTATCCTGCGGAAAAAGGGAGGCAGATTTTCAATTCGGCAATTCTGGTAACGATCGTTCTTGTTTTCTTTTCGTATCTATTGCCATCATTCTCCATCCAGCGCGTTCGAGATTGGATTTCAGAACTTAGGAAGCCCACCGAGAATCAGACCGGCAATCTGGCAGAATCGCTTGGCATCGTTCCCGCTGGGACGCCCACCCCGGATGTGTTTCAAGCAGCGCGGAGTCCGGGATTGCCGCGTGAACACCTTATCCAGTCCAGTCCGCAACTTTCAGGACGCGCGGTGATGACGGTGGGAGTTGTCAATTTATCGTCCATTACTCAAGGTGGGCAGCCGCTTCCTTTGTATTGGCGCGGCTTCACATATGATATTTATACGGGCCACGGATGGAGTTCCAGCGCTACAACGCAAGATACTTATCAGGCTAGTGAGCCTTTGGAAGAATTGTCCGCGCCCTATCATGTTCTCATTCAGCAAGATGTGCGTCCTGTTGAAGATTTAGGTGGAACACTTTTTTATGCTGGCGAGCCAGCAGTCATCAATGTCCCAGGTGAAGTTGCATGGCGATCTGCCGGGGACCTTTTCGGTGTTCAAACGAAAGCATTCGGTTCTTATACAGTTCTGTCGCTCGTCCCGGTCGCGGATGAAAATATTTTGAGAGCCGCAGGGCAAATCTATCCCGAATGGATCCGGGAACGTTTCTTGACTGTCCCTCCAGAAGTCCCGGAACGAGTCAAGTCATTAGCCATCGAATTAACGGCTTCCGAATCAACACCTTTTGACAGAGCGCTTGCGATTGAAAATTACCTACGCACTTATCCCTACACACTCGACGTATCTCCTCCGCCTGCGAATCAAGACGTGGTTGATTACTTCTTATTTGATTTGAAAAAAGGATATTGTGATTATTACGCCTCGTCCATGGTTGTGTTGGCCCGGGCGGCAGGGATTCCAGCGCGCCTTGTGATTGGTTATGCCACCGGCGCTTATAATCTCAATTCGAAACGTTTTATCGTCACGGAAGCAGATGCCCATTCGTGGGTTGAGATATATTTTCCGAACATTGGATGGGTGCCGTTTGAGCCGACTGCTTCGCGTCCTTCTCTGGAAAGAACGGAGCCGCTTGCGATTCCGGAAGAAGCACAAAATCCGGGATTGCCAAATTCCGCTCCGCCTCGGTTCATTTCTTGGACCTGGTTATGGCTCATCCCGCCTGCGGCTTTTGCTTTGGCTGGAATTCTTGTCTGCGCGACGATGCTTATTGACGATTTTCGGCTGGGACGTCTTTCAGTGCAAATGGCCGCTATTGAAATTTATAGGCGGATGAAATTTTATGGCCAGCACATGTCGGTGCCATTCACCCCAAGTGATACTCCTTATGAATTTTCCGTTTCGTTTGGCGATCGCTTGAACAATCTAGCGGGTCAAGGACTCGGAATATCTTTTGCGCCTCGCGTGATCGCTGGCGTTCGAGAAATTGTCAATGAGGTCGTAAACATCAATTATCGTTTATCTCCGCCGACCGATGCAACTATTTTGCGTCAATGGAAAAGCCTGCGTTGGCAACTATGTTTTCTTTGGATTTTGAAAATCAGAAATTCAACGATTGCACATTTCGGAATGGGTAGATCCGGCAAAGAGGAGCGGCACAATGACACTGGACGCGGAAAATAAAGACAGCAATATGAACGAGGTAAAGCAATTTGCTGAAGCAGTAATCGCCAACGTCGAAAAAGTGATCGTTGGAAAACGTTCGACCATTGAACTTGTTTTGATGGCGCTGCTGTGCGATGGGCATGTGTTGATCGAGGATGTGCCGGGCATTGGCAAGACGATGTTGGCGCGCGCGGTTGCCATCACCATTGGCTTGGATTTCAAACGGGTACAATGCACGCCCGATCTTTTGCCCAATGACGTGACCGGCGTTTCGGTATTCAACCAGAAAAGCATGGAGTTTGAATTCAGGCCCGGTCCCGCATTCAGCAACATTCTGCTTGCGGATGAAATCAACCGAGCCACGCCACGCACGCAAAGCGCCTTACTTGAAGCGATGGGCGAAGGCCAGGTAACAATAGACGGGACAACCTATCCTTTACCGAAACCTTTCATCCTGCTTGCGACTCAAAATCCAATTGAATTCGAGGGCACGTTTCCATTACCTGAAGCACAACTGGACCGCTTCCTTTTGCGATTGAGTATTGGCTACCCAGATTTCGCCAACGAGGACGCCATGCTGCAAATGCAGCAGATGGCTCATCCAATCGATTCCCTAGCACGGACTGTAGATGGAAAGCAATTGTTTGATCTTCAACATCAGGTTCGGCGTGTTCATGTTGCCGAAAGCATGCGTCGTTATATTCTCAACCTGGTTCAATCAACGCGGAACCATTCGGCGCTGACGTTGGGCATCAGCCCGCGTGGTGCACTGGCGCTTTTCCACACCGCACAGGCGTACGCGGCTTTGCGCGGCCGCGATTTTGTCATCCCGGATGATGTCAAGCACATAGCCGTGCCTTGTCTTGCTCATCGAATAATCCTGAATCCGGAGATTGCTTTCAGCGGGGAGACAACCGTTGGGATTGTGCAAAAACTTTTAAAAGAAGTTGAGGTGCCTTTAGCAAACACGCCGCAGAAGCCTTGATTGTAATGGGGCAGGGGAGATGGATTTGTGCGTCCGAAATTCGTTATTGCGGAATAAAAAATTAGACGAGGGCAAAATGAAAAAGCTGAACTTCTTCCGTCTGCTTGTGATTGTCTCACTTGGCTTTGCACTCACGTTATCATCCAACATTCAAGAGCCGGCATTGATGACGCATAAGGTCTTGAGCCTCGCGCCCGACCTGCCAAATACTGCACTTGGCATTTTGGGATTTATTGGCTTATTGGTGGCAATGGTCGTACAGCCTATCGTCGGTGTTTTCTCTGACCGCACACATTCGCGGCTTGGAAGGCGCTTGCCGTTCATGATCCTCGGCGCAGTGTTGATCGCGGTTTGTTTATATTTGCTTGCACTGGCTCCTGTATTATGGGTATTGGTGTTGGGTGTGTTGTTGATTCAGATGTCATCCAATATTCTGCAAGGACCGTGGCAAGCACTTATTCCCGATCTTGTTCCTGAAGAACAACGCGGTGTAGCCTCTGGGCTAAAAGCCATGATGGATATCCTAGCTCTCGTTGTCGGGCGCGGCGTGGCCGGCTTCTTTTTGGCCGCGTCCCACAATGGGGCGAGAATGCAGTGTTGATCGCAGTGAGTGTGCCCATCGCAGTTTTTGTTTTGGGCTTGGTTGTTACAGCAATATGGGCGCGCGAACAGCCGGATGTTATCTCGGAAACCGCGACAGCGCAGTCCGTGGGTGAAGCGCTCAAAAAAACATTTCACGTTGATTGGCATGCACATCCTGCGTTTCGTTGGTGGTTTTACAACCGCATTTTGTTTTGGGGTGCCTTTATTTTCTTAAACACGTTCCTCGTGACTTACATGATCGGCGTGATGAATATGACAGAAGCAGACGCACAGAAATTTGTCGGCTCACTCTCGACGATTATCGGCATAGCGTTGCTGGTAGTGGCTCTGCCTGCCGGGCGTCTCGCCGATCGCTTTGGGCGCAAGTCGCTGATTATGGCTGCAGGTATCGTTGCGTCTATTGGGACCGCGGTATTGTTGCTGGCGCGCAACACTACCATCATCACAATTGGCGGAGCAATTGTTGGCTTGAGCATTGGCACATTTCTGAGTGCAAACTGGGCCATGGTGACTGACATCGTACCGCGCGCGGAAGCCGCGCGATATTTGGGACTTGCCAACATCGCGACCTGTATCGGATCAGGAGGTGCGCGTCTAATCGGCGCTTTACTGATTAGGTGTCGACCTTGAGCACATCGTGGAAGGTCGGCAGGTCGTGATCTGAAAGCGAGTAAGGCAGCACGTTAACAACTGAAACCTTGAGGACATCGTGGAACGAGGAGTATGCTCTTTGCC
>JAJYOH010000198.1 GCA_021796315.1 Chloroflexota bacterium | reverse complement strand
TGCTGGATGCGGCGGGCTTTGCGTGTTCATCCGGCTCGGCTTGCAAAACCGGCAACCCCGAACCGAGCGAAGTAATTACATCGATTGGCCTTTCTCGCGATTGGGCGCTGGGTTCGTTGCGCGTGACGCTCGGCGTAAACACAACGCCAAAAGATATTGATACATTTTTATCTGCACTGCCCAAGTTAGTTAAACAGGCGAGAGAATTGAACCGGAGATGAACAGAGATAAATTGAGGAAGGGACTTTGACAGATATGGATTTGAATAAAATTACAGAGAGAATTATTTCTGGTGCTTATGAGGTGAGCAACACATTGGGTATCGGCTTTGTAGAAAAAGTTTACGAGAATGCTTTTGTACATGAGTTGAAGAAAAGTGGTTTGCAAGTCGTTCAACAGTATCCGATAAAAGTCGTTTACGATGAGATTGTAGTTGGCGAATTTTTTGCCGACATGTTGGTTGAAAACCTTGTGCTTATTGAACTGAAAGCGGTGACGGAGTTGCGCGAAGAACACATGACACAATCCCTTAATTATTTGCGCGCGACAGGTCTGCCTGCTTGTTTGTTGATCAATTTTGGGACGACAAGAATTCAAATTCGCCGCCTTCATCCGTCTCCGAGTTGGAAATCGTCTAAACTTTAAGGGTTTATCAAACCATCTATGTTTATCTTTGTTTATCTCCGGTGCATTAATGACTAAAGTTGTTGTCGCCATGTCCGGCGGTGTGGATTCGTCCGTTGCTGCGGCTCTGCTCAAGCAGCAGGGCCACGAAGTCATCGGCATGATGCTGCGTTTGTGGTCCGAGCCGGGCAGGGAAGATTCCAATCGCTGCTGTACGCCGGATGCCATGGGCCAGGCGCGACGCGTGGCGGCCAGGCTGGACATTCCGTTTTATGTGGTCGATGCCAAGGATATTTTTCGCAAGACCGTCGTGGAATATTTTCTTGACGGCTACGCTTCAGGCGGGACGCCGAATCCGTGCCTCGTTTGTAATCGTTCCATACGCTGGGAGTTTTTATTGAACCACACCCTGGCTTTGGGCGCTGACTACATGGCGACCGGACATTATGTGCGGCTGAAGAATGAAGATGGAAACGTGAAATTACTGCGCGCGATTGATTCAACCAAGGATCAGTCGTATGTTTTGCATGTTCTGACGCAGGAAAAATTAAAGCACGCATTATTTCCGATTGGCGAATATCCAAAATCGGAAATCCGTGAGATCGCCGAATCTTTTGGATTGTCAACCGCCTCGCGTCCGGATTCCCAAGATCTTTGTTTTCTGGCGGGTGAAGATTACCGGAATTTTATTCAGCGCAATGCGGCGCAGATGCTTCGTCCGGGCGAGATCGTAACGCGTGATGGTCGGGTCGTTGGCTCACATGATGGATTGGCGAATTACACCATTGGTCAGCGCAAAGGCTTGGGAATTTCGTCTCCGGTGCCGCTGTATGTGCTCGGGAAAAACGCGGTTGCAAACACGGTCATCGTCGGGACGCAGGAAGAGCTTGGTTCGAGCGAACTCATTGCGCGCGATGTCAATTGGGTTTCTGGTATTCCGCAAACTGACGAATTCCGCGCATTGGTAAAAATTCGTTACAGCGCAAAAGAAGTAGAAGCGTGGGTGAGGCCGTTCGAAGGCGGCTCACGTGTCGAGGTCCGGTTTGATGCGCCTTTACGCGACATCACGGCGGGGCAGGCGGCTGTCTTTTATGATGGTGAAGCCATGCTTGGTGGCGGCATTATCGTCCAGCCGCATGTAGCCGGAATATAATATTACATCTAAAACATGATGATACGATAAAAGCAAAAGGAGCACCTAATGAACTATCGCGTTGAATCCCTGATGTCGGCTCGTTTGTTTGTCGTCCCGCAATTCGCGGACGAACAGATTTTTTTCCTGAGCAACCTTTCAGGCCACTTGAGTTTGTACGCCATGTTTTATGGCGGCAGCGTGCCTGAACCGCTTTTGCCGCCGAATATTGCTTTGCAAAATCCGCATTTGATCGGCGGACTTTCGTTTTTTGCTTTTCCTGAGCTTGGAAAAATCCTGGTCATGATCGATCACGATGGCGATGAGAACTATCAACCGATGCTGATCCCGCTCGATGGCGGATTCCCTGAGCCGGCGTTCGATAATTTCTTTGCCGATTATCGAGTCCATCTTGGCGAATGTGACCGCGAGAAGAGTATTGTTTATTTTGTCGCCGAGCGGCGCGACAAACCGATCCAGGAAACCTATCGCGGAAATTTGAAGACCGGCAAATTAACGAAGATCGCCGAGAGCGAATGGGGATATTTCCCGAGCGCGGCCAGTGAAGATCATAGCAAGCTTTTACTGGGAACCGGTTACACAATGGGAGATGGTGTGTTCTATTTGTGGTCGAAAAATAAATTAAAGGTTTTATATGGCAAGCCGCTTGAAGAGCGCATGGAAGGCGAGCAGGTTGCGTTGAATGGTCTCACCTCGGCAGTTTTTTCGCCGAGCGAAAAAGGCGCGATCGTAGCGAGCGCGGTTTTTGAAGATACATTCAGTCTCAGTTACATTGATTTTGTAAACCCCGGAAAGATGCAACAGGTCAAATTGAAAGGCGTTGTTCACACCGGCGCCGGTGAAATGGTTGGATTGAGTCATCTCGTTGATGATCGTTATCTGGTCATGTTCAACATTGACGGATGCTCGTGGGCGTACGAGGGAATTTTCAACGAAGAAAAACTCGTAATGAATCTCAAATATGTTTTGGTCGGGCAGGAACCGTTCGACAATGGAATGCTTGAACATATTGATTACGACAAGAATGAAGATGTCTTCACGATTTCATTTTCCACGGCAACCTCGCCGACGCAAATCTACACCATCGAAGGGAAGAGACGCAACGATCTTTCCTTGCATACCAACGAAAAAATTCTTGGTATTCCCGATGCTCATCTTTCAAAGGGCGAAGATGCTTCGTTTGTTTCGCATGATGGACTGCGAGTTTCAGCGCGGCTTTATCTGCCCGCCAAATCGCTCGGATTTAAAGGCGCGCGTCCGCTGGTTTACTATATTCACGGTGGCCCGCAGGGACAGGAACGACCGGACTTTGCGTGGTTCTCCATGCCGCTGATCCAATTCCTGACGTTGAAAGGCTTCGCCGTTTTCGTGCCGAACGTGCGCGGCTCGACCGGTTACGGCCTCTCGTACACCAAGCATGTTGACCGCGACTGGGGCGGACAAGACCGACTCGATCATGTCCATGCTATGAAAAAGGTTTTGCCAAAGGATGATCGTTTGGATGTGAAGCGCGCCGCGGTGGTCGGACGATCTTACGGCGGCTACATGACTCTGACTCTCGCAGGTCGCCATCCCGATTTGTGGAAGGCCTCGTGTGATATGTTTGGTCCGTATGACCTGCTGACTTTTTCCGAGCGCATTCCCGAAACCTGGAAACCCTATTTTAAGATCGCTCTCGGCGATCCCGCCAAGCCCGAAGAAAAGAAATTCCTGATCGAGCGTTCACCCAAGACTCACTTGTCCAATATGGCCGCGCCGATGCTGGTCATTCAGGGACGCAACGATCCGCGCGTGGTCGCAGCCGAGTCGGAAGATTTGGTCAGGCAATTAAAGGCGCAGGGCAAGGATCTGGAATTGCTGGTCTTTGAAGATGAGGGGCACGATGTTCTCAAATATGAGAATCGCGTGACTTGTTATAATGCCATCGCTGATTTCTTCGCTAGATATTTGAACCCGTAATAAAAAATGTCATTGCGAGCGCTGGTCGAGACGCAAGCAGTCGAGACCAAGCGAAGCAATCTCCTGTTTGATGGCGGGATTGCTTCAGAGAAGAACTCTCCTCGCAATGACGTATAAAACCATGACTCTTCCCTCCATTCTTTTCGGCCTGCTCATCGCGTTGCTAATCGGCGCGCTATTTCACCTGTTACGCGGCGGCGGACTCGGTAAATTTTTCCTGTATCTCGCCCTGAGTGCGGCCGGGTTCGCCGCCGGTCATTTTGTTGGAGAAGCGCGCGGCTGGGTATTCTTTTCGATTGGCCCGTTGGACACGGGTCTGGCAATTGTGGGGAGTCTGGTCTTTTTGGGTGTGGGCGATTGGCTGAGTCGCATCGAGATCAAACCGAACGATAAATCTCAGGTATAATCCCCCAGCTTTAAATTTTCCCTTGAGAGGGCACAATGGTTGTTCTAAAAAATCTGATCGATATCTTTTTGCATCTCGATAAATATCTGGCTGACATCATCATCCAATACGGCGCATGGACATACGGCATGTTATTCTTTGTGATCTTCATGGAGACCGGCTTCGTGGTCACGCCATTTTTGCCGGGCGATTCGCTTCTCTTCGCCGCCGGTACTTTTGCCGCGCTCAAGTCGCTGAACCTCTGGTACGTGTTGGCATTGCTGATGATCGCTGCGGTGGGCGGCGACACCGTCAATTATTGGATTGGTCACTATCTTGGTGACCGTGCTTACAACGTCAAATGGATCAAGCGCGAATATCTTGACCGCACACATGCTTTCTTCGAGAAACATGGCGGCAAAACGATTTTCCTGGCTCGTTTCGTTCCCATCGTCCGCACCTTTGCGCCGTTCGTTGCAGGCATGGGACGCATGTCGTACGGTTATTTCTTTTCCTACAACGTTTTCGGCGGCATCGTCTGGGTTTTGTTGTTCACCCTCGCCGGTTATTTCTTCGGCAACATCCCGTTCATCAAAAGCAATTTCGAATTTGTCATCATCGCCATCATCCTGATCTCAATCCTCCCGATGATTTGGGAAGCCATCAAAGCTCGCCGCGAAAAAGCATAACGTAGGGGCGACCCTTGTGGTCGCCCTTTGTTGTTTATTGCAGGTCACTGAGGATATAAACGTGTGAGTTGGCACATTTTCTGGATGGGAGAAAAATAAAATGAAATTCTCGAAGCACTATATTGCTCTTTTGGTTTTTCTTTCGGCTTGCAGTTCGAAGGCGCTTATTCCAACACCAACAAGTGTAGTCATCGCTTCAATCGTTCCAACTGTGCCTGCGACAATAACTCCTAATAGCACTGTGACTGCGATGGTTACTGATACAGCAATAGCGACCTCAGAAGTCAAGCATTTTTCAACTTGTAAGATCGAAAAGTTTCGTGATTGTTTGATGTCTGAAGATGATTTGTTTAACAATTATTTATTGTGGTTACAAAAACAACCTTCTTCTTTTGCCTCGGTCGATTTGAGAAAGATAACAATGCCTGTGTTTAACGAACAGAGTCTGATGGGTTGGGGGGTAGTAGTGTGGCCCGATAAAGCGACTAGGAGCCAAGTTCATCCTCGGCTTGATCTTGCGGCGGAGGTCCAAGTTAAAGGAACTGACAGTGTTCTCTATCCCTACATCGTAATACCAATTGAAATCTTGAATCAGAGTGATCCAAACCATAGTCACTGGATAGTGACAGTCGATAGTTACTATTTGTCTGGATATGGATATGGTATTCAGGAAATCGAGACGGCTATTACTAACGAAAATATACCCCTGTGGCGAACGATGAAAGTGGTACCGATGTTGGGAGAGACAACTTCTCCCGGGCATAAAGAGGAAGATCCCTTAGCCAAGCGCACACTTGCTAATTATCCTAACTTACCTGATCTCATCAAACAATTTATGGCTGGAGATCATAGTGCGCTTTCTAAGCCGGGACTAGTGTTATTGACTTCTCCTGACCCCGGGACACTTTTCAGGTAACTTTGTTAGCGAGATGTGTTGTTAAGCAAGACCTCCGAGGTCTCGAAGACTTCGGAGGTCTGTTTCAATTTACGGATAAACTCTCTTGATCGTTCTCGGGAATGCAATTGCCTCGCGTACATGTTCGATGCCGCAAAGCCATGAAGTGACACGTTCGGTGCCCATGCCGAATCCGCTGTGGGGGACGGAGCCATATTTGCGGAGTTCCAGATACCACTTGAATGCTTCTTCCGGCAATTTCTGTTCGCGGATGCGCTTCAACAAAAGTTCGTGGTCGCTGATTCTTTCCGAGCCGCCGCAGATTTCGCCGTAGCCTTCCGGTGCGAGCAAATCCACTGACTTACAAACTTCAGGCCGTCCCGGCCACGGTTCCATATAAAAGGCTTTGACCGCAGTTGGATATCCATAAACAAAAACAGGCTTATCGAATTGCTGTGTGATGGCGGTTTCGTGCGGTGCGCCGAAGTCGATGCCCCAATCGAATTTCAATAATTCTTTCTTTTCGGGGTCGGTTTCTTTTTCATACATTTCCTGCAACATCTTTGCCGCATCATCATAAGAAATGCGCGGGAAGGGCGCTTTGATGTTTTCCAGCTTCGACAGATCGCGCCCTAATGAAACGAGCTCCGGCTTCCGGTCCCGCAAGACGCGCTGGACGATGTGCGTGATCATCTGCTCTTCGACTTCCATCAAGCCGTCGAGATCGGTGAACGCCATTTCCGGTTCGAGCATCCAGAACTCGGTCAGATGTCGGCGCGTCTTGGATTTTTCGGCGCGGAAGGTCGGGCCGAAGCAATAAACTTTTCCGAACGAAAAAATATTTGCCTCGTTATAAAGCTGACCGGTCTGCGCGAGATAGGCTTTGCCTTCATCGAAATATTCGGTTTCAAAAAGCGTGGTCGTGCCTTCAGCGGCGGCGGGAGTCAGGATAGGCGTGTCCATGGCGATGAAGCCATTGTTATCGAGCCATTCACGCGTCGCGGCCATGACCGTGGCGCGGACTCGCAAAATCGCCCACTGACTCTGCATCCGAATCCACAAGTGCCGATTGTCGAGCGCGAAATCCACGCCGTGATCCTTGAGCGCCATCGGATAATCTGCATCGGCGGCCTGCACGATCTTGATATCTTTGATGCCGATCTCGCAGCCGCCGGGGATGCCGGGCGCGCGTTTATCTTCGCGCACGGGGCCTGTGACGATGACCGATGATTCCTGCGGCAGGCGCATGATCTGATCAAAAAGCTCCGGCGCAAGATCGCCCTTGAATGCCACGCACTGCGCGAAGCCTGTCCCATCGCGCACGAGCAGGAAACATAATTTGCCTTTATCGGTGCGGTTGTAAACCCAGCCTTGAATAATTACTTCTTCGCTGACGTGTTTTGATAATTCAGTAACGCGAACGATTTCTGCCATAAATTTTCTCCATTCCCCGTCATTGCGAGCCCTGAAGGGCGAAGCAATCTCCTGTGTGGTGTGAAGATTGCTTCGTCGGCCTGTAGCCTCCTCGCAATGACGTTATTCGCTTATTTTAATATGCAACTCTTTCAACTGCTTCGGCTCGACCTCAGATGGCGCGTCGGCCATCACATCGCGCCCATTCTGGTTCTTCGGGAACGCGATCACTTCGCGGATATTCGGTTCGTCCGCCAGCAGCATGACGAGACGATCAATTCCGGGAGCCATGCCGCCGTGGGGCGGCGCGCCGTATTCAAACGCTTCGAGCATGTGACCAAACTTTGCTTGGATATCTTCATTTGTCATTCCGAGCATTTGGAACATTTTCATTTGAATGTCGCGGCGATGAATGCGGATCGAACCCGACGCCATTTCGTAACCGTTGCAAACCATGTCGTAAGCGTCCGACAAAACTTCGCCCGGGTTGGTATCGAATTTTGGCAGGTCTTCCATTTTCGGCATTGTAAATGGATGATGTTCCGATTCCCATTGCTGGGTTTCCTCGTTCCACGCGAAGAACGGAAAATCCACAACCCAGGCGAATGCCATCATGTCTTTGTCGGCAAGATTAAGTTTATCGCGGAAAATTAATCGCAGGCCGCCGAGAACTTTATTGACAACCGAACGTGCGTCGGCCGCGATCAGGATCAGATCGCCTTCTTTTGCGCCGGTCAACTTTTTGACTTCTTCCACTTCTTCGGGCTTGACGAATTTCGCGGCGGTTCCTTTCAAGCCTTCAGCGGACACCGCTAAAGTGGCCAAGCCTTTCGCCCCGAATCCTTTTGCAGACTCGGTCAATGCGTCGACTTCTTTTCTTGAGTAGTCCGCGCAACCGGGGGCGACAATGCACTTGATCACGCCGCCCGCTTCAAGCGCGGATTTAAAGACGCGGAATTCGGTTGTCCTGAAAATTTCAGTTAAGTCCTGAAGTTCCATCCCGAAGCGCATATCGGGCTTATCCGATCCATATTTTTCAACGGCTTCGCGATAGGATAATTTCGGCCATGGTGTGGATAATAATTTTTTGTGCGGCGTGACAGCGGGAATCATTTCGGTGTATAAACCTTCGACCAATGCCAGGACATCGTCGCGATGCACGAACGACATTTCAAGATCGAGTTGAGTGAATTCCGGCTGGCGGTCGCCGCGCAGATCTTCATCGCGGAAACAGCGCGCGATCTGGAAGTAGCGATCCATGCCTGCCACCATCAAAAGTTGTTTGAGCTGTTGCGGAGATTGCGGCAGCGCATAGAAGCAGCCGGGATAAATTCGAGATGGCACCAGATAGTCGCGTGCGCCTTCGGGCGTGGCCTTGAAAAGAATCGGCGTTTCGATCTCGATGAAGCCCTGCTTGTCCATGTAATCGCGCATGAACTTAATAATGCGATGGCGCAGGATCATATTCTGCGCCATTTTCTCGCGGCGCAAATCGAGGTAGCGATATTTGAGGCGTGTGTTTTCATCGGGCAGGTCGCTATCGTCGCTGACCATCATGGGCAGAGTTTTTGCCGGGTTGAGAATCGTCACTTCTTTTGCAATGACTTCCACTTCGCCGGTTACCATCTTCGGATTTTCCATGCCTTCGGGCCGATGGTGGACAAGCCCTTTAATTTGTAACACCCATTCAAATCGGACATTGGCAAGCTGGTCAAGAGTCTCTTTTGGAAGGTCGGGATTGAAAACAATTTGAATAAGCCCGTAGCGATCACGCAGGTCAACAAAAATAACCCCGCCGTGGTCGCGGCGTCGATGCACCCAGCCAGCCACGGTTACGATCTGACCAACGTGGCTGGCGCGTAATTCGCCGCAAGTGTGAGTTTTGTACATGATGCGCCTCCGAAAGTTTTTCCGTCATTGCGAGACGGTGTTCTTCCGTCGAAGCAATCTCCTATTGTGAAGGGATTGCTTCGGGCTGGGTTTCGATACGGCGGAAGGACACCGCCTACTCAACCATCAGCCCTCGCAATGACATTGGTTATTGACAAAATAAATCGCCCTTCGCATTTGCGTTGGGCGATTGGTTTGACCTTCGTTTATTCGTCAACCTGCAAAGCTTCGCCCAACGGCTCGGGAATTATCGTCGTTATTATTGTTGGTATTATTACCGTTGGCGAAGAAGAATTTTCCTTGCATGGTGGCGACATTATAGCACAACTGGTTTAAGATTGCGTTCTGGAATTTGCAGCGGGTTTTTATCCAGCCAAAGTACAGTTGCCTCGGCAGGGGAGTTCTGCTACACTCAAGGTAATAGTTGTAGGCTTATTTATTGAAAAA
>JAJYOH010000197.1 GCA_021796315.1 Chloroflexota bacterium | reverse complement strand
GGCTGTTGACGATGATCCGCAAGTCATCTCACTGTATGAACGCTATCTTCAGCCGCAAGGGTATCAGGTAATTTCCATCACCGATCCGACCAAGGCAAAAGAGCGCGCCAGGCAACTCAATCCATACGCGATCACGCTTGATATTATGATGCCTGGTTACGATGGCTGGTCTGTGCTCGCCGATTTAAAGTCGGACCCCGATACTCGCGAGATACCGGTTGTTATTTGCAGTATTATTGAAGACCAGGAACGAGGTTTCAGCCTGGGAGCCGCCGATTATCTATTAAAACCCATTCTTGAAGAAGATTTGCTGGGAGCCCTTGATCGCCTAAATGCAGATGGCAGCATTCGCGAAGTTTTAATCATTGATGATGACCCAAATAGTTTGCGTCTCATGGAAAAAATCTTCGCAGATCAGGGCCAATATAAAACCATCCTGGCGGAAGGCGGCAAACAAGGCTGGGATGCGATCACCAGGCGCCCTCCGCAAGCAGTCATCCTCGACCTATTTATGCCGGAGATGGATGGTTTTACCATCCTGGAAAAAATGCGCGAAAATGTACGTTTACGGGATGTGCCAGTCATCGTTGTCAGCGGCGGCGACTTAACGCCTGAACAACAAAAACAGCTTTCCGAATTTGGTCAGCGACTGGTCAACAAGGGATCTTTAAATGAGAAGGATTTTATAAATAACGTTGAGCGCGCCTTAAAACGCGCCACACGAAAGAAATAAGGTGTCTGGATAATGTCTTTTATTATTAAGTGTATGGATTGCGGACATACCGCTCCATACTTTCCCACTTCAACCAACTGCCCGCGATGTAACAGCCAGTGGCGCGAAGCTGAATACGATTATGAAACGTTGGCAAAAACTTTACCGCTTCAACTTTCGGGTCGCATCTTCGACTTATGGCGGTATCGCGAACTCCTGCCTGTCCGCAATCCCAATCCGAGTCTGGCTCTTGGCGAAGGCGGTTCCCCGCTGATACAAGCCATCAATCTCGGCATGATGCTGGGCACGCCCAATTTGTTTATCAAGGATGAACGTCAGGGGCCGACCAGCTCATTTAAAGATCGCCAGGCCGCGGTCACGATTGCCGCGTTGAAAGAAGCGGGCATCACCGAAATGGTCGCAGCGTCCACCGGGAATGTCGCGATATCCTATTCTGCGTATGCGTCCCGGGCCGGAATAAAGCTCTGGGCCTTTGTCACCAGCCTGGTTCCCGCGGTCAAGATGCGAGAGATCGCTCTTTATGGAAGTCAGGTTGTAAAAGTCACCGGCTCCTACGATCAGGCCAAACAAGTCGCGGCTGAATTCGCACGCCAAAGAAATCTTTATCAAGATATGGGCGCGCGCACGATCACATCCATCGAAGCTATGAAGACGATCGCGTTCGAGATCGCCGAACAATTAACCAGTATTCAGGGGAACAACAACCGCACAAATAATGGCAAAGCTCCGATTTGGCGAACGCCGGATTGGTACGTGCAAGCCATCAGCGGAGGCATGGGACCGCTGGGCGTTTATAAAGGTTTCCGCGAGCTAAAGCAGATGGGACTGATAGACAAGATCCCGGCGATTGCCGTGATCCAGGCTGACGGTTGCGCACCGATGGTGGATGGGTTTAAGAAAGGTTTGGAAACCGCCATCCCTGTAACATCGCCTAATACGCACATCGAGACACTCGCCACCGGCGATCCGGGACGGTCCTACACCATCCTGCGTGAACGCGTGATCGAAACGCACGGCACATTTGAAAGCGTTTCTGACGAAGAAGCTTTCCGCGCCATGCATGTACTCGCAAAAATGGAAGGCATTTCTGCCGAGCCTGCCGCAGCCGTCGCTTTTGCAGGATTATTTAAATTAGTTCGCGCTGGAGTTATCAAGCCAAACGAGACAATTGTCGTCAATTGCACGGGACACACCATGCCTGCCGAAGAATTTATTTTGGGAAGCAATTGGACACGCGATGTGCAATTCCCAACTAAAAAAGAAGATACACCGCAGGAAGGTTTGCTCTCCGCACTTAATCAGGTCGCACCGAATCGCTTCCCGCATGTCGCCATCGTGGATGATACCGCCGAAGCACGACGCTTGATCCGCCGCATCCTGCAATCACAGGGTGATTTCACAATATTCGAAGCGTCCAACGGAAAAGAGGGGTTGGAGTTAATTCAACGCGAACTGCCCGATCTGATCATCCTCGATTTGATGATGCCCGAAATGGATGGCTTCGCTGTTATGGATGCACTAAAAGCCGACCCGAATACTGCCGATATTCCAGTCATCGTTGCAACTGCAAAGGAATTGACTCCCAACGAGAAGAGCCGTCTCGGTTCGCAAATCCAATCATTGATGCAAAAAGGCGATTTCCTCAACGACGAATTTCTTGAAGAAGTAAAAGCGCTAATCAAATAATTCAACGGAATGCAAAAGGCACGCACGGCAGGGATTTTCGCGGCTCTCAGCTCGGCAGTCTTCCTGGGACTTTCCCCCGTTTTTGGAAAACTCGCAATCAATTTCGGATTCTCACCCTTGGCAGTGGTCGCTTTGCGCACCAGCATGGCCGCCGCTCTGATTTTTCTGGTCGTTGTTATTTTCTATCGCCCGTTTCTTTACATCTTCCCGATTGGGTTGCTCGGGTGCGCCCTGGCAGGTTTGATCAATGGCCTTGGCTCGATCTTATATTACATGGCGCTTACACGTTTGAGCGCCAGTGTCGGACAGATACTTTACTCACTCTATCCATTTTTTGTTGCCATCTGGATGGTTCTTGACCGCCAGCCGCCCAGCCGCTTGACTCTAATTCGCATCAGCATTGCAACGGTGGCCATGTTCCTGCTTATCAGCCTTCCTTCCCATCCAGCCGATCTGATCGGCGTGGCAATGATGCTCGGTGCATCCATCCTTTACGCTTTGCATCTCCCGATAAATCAACGCGTACTTTATGAGGTTCCGGCGCCAACCGTGACACTTTATACATTGCTCGCCATGAGCGCAGTCGTTGTGCCGGCCTATCTGCTCTTCGACAAAAGATGGCCCAGTCTGGAAATGCCGTGGTGGCCCGTTTTAGGTTTGACCCTTGTCACATCGCTCTCGCGCCTTATGCTTTTTATGGGCATCAAACATATCGGCGGGATGCAAACCGCATTGCTTGGCCTGGGCGAATTACTTGTGACAATTCTCTTCAGCTACATCTGGCTCCACGAGCAGCTTTTATGGACTCAATGGCTGGGCGCGGCGGGACTCAGCCTCAGCCTGCTTCTCGTTAAATTTGAATCTGTCACCCCTCAGCCTCACAGCATTAAAAGCGGATGGCTTGCCTGGATCCGTCCACCCGATATTCCGCGCGATATTCCCTGGGGACCGCATGAATAAAAACAGCCCGCTTATAAAACGGGCTGTTGATTCTTCAGAGGCCATTTACGATTATTTCTCACCTTCGTAAACATAACCTGTACCGCGCACGCTGGCGACACGCTCCGAAAGGGCCGGGAACTCATCCAACTTATGGCGCAAACGGCTTACCAATGGACGTAAAATTTCAGGCGCCTCGTGTTGGGATGTGTCATAACCCTGAACCAACAACACCAGCTCACGATGCGAGAAAACCTTTCCCTCGTTCTCCATCAAAATACGAAGCAGTCTTCCCTCAGCAGGCGTCAAATGTTCAAGCTTCTTCCCTGCGCGAATTTGTCTGCGTGAGAGATCGACCAGCGTCCCATCTTTTAAACGGAACTCAATGACTGTTTCATCCACCTCTCCGGAATCGCTTGTGCCGCTCTTGGCCTGCAGCTTTGCCATGCGCCGCGCCAATCCTTTTTTGACACTGGCTAAAACCTGTGCAGGCGCAGCCGGCTTGGTTAAGTAATCATGGACACGCAAGCGCAAAGCCTGAATTGCAGAATCGGTCGAACCATGTGCCGTGAGCAGGATCACCTCGGTATCAGGCGCAACCTGATTGACCACCTGGATAACCTGCAAGCCATCCATACCCGGCATTCTTAAATCCACCACCATGAGATCGACTGGATGAGTGCGGACATGCTCGACTGCCGCCTGCCCATTCGGCACAGAGACCACGTTGTAACCTTCCAATTTCAGGATTTCGGTCAACGATTGCCGCGCAACATTCTCGTCATCTACAACCAGGATATTCGATTTCATTGTCTTCCTCCAATTGGAATGAAAACGCGGAAGCAGGCGCCCTTTCCGTGGTCCGGGAGCAGTTCCAACGTCCCGCCATGAGCCGTGATGATATTATAACTAACCGTCAAGCCAAGTCCCGTTCCTCCTTCTTTTGTGCTGAAGAAAGGCTCAAAAATACTGGATTGCTTTTCGTGCGAAATGCCCGCCCCGCTATCTTCAAAGAGAATCTCCACCCCAGCCTTTGCGGCGCGCGCCGAAATATGCAGGTAACCTCCACTAGGCATGGCATCATACGAATTTAACATCAGATTAATAAAGACCTGTTGTATTTGACTCCCAACCGCCATCACAGTTGGAAGCGAGGCTGGCAATTCCACTTTAATGTTAACCCCGCGTTCGGCAAGTTGTTTCTGCGTCAGGTTGATCACATAACTAAGCAACTCCACCAGGTCGACTTTCTCCGGCCTGGCAGAGCCGGGACGATAAAAATCGAGCATGCGCTGCACGGTAAGGGCGAGTCGTTCCAATTCCACGCGCGCCATATCAAAATACTCTTTGCGTTTCCCGGCAGGCAAATCCTCGCGCCCAGCCAGGTGCAAGCAGTTCTGAACAGATTGCAAAGGGTTGTTGACTTCATGCGCAATGGATGCGCTCAAGCGCCCTGCCGCCGCCATTTTTTCAGCCTGCAGCAGTGCGTTTTGTGATTCTTCAATTTTGCGGATATAAGCTCGCTGTTCATCATACAGGCGTGCATTTTCAATGGCTGCCGCGGCCTGCCGCCCTAAAATCTGAAACATCTCCATATCTGCTTCCCTGAAAATTGGTTCGCCAACATTCCGCCCCGCAAACAAAACACCGCGGAAATTTTGGCGCACAATCGGCACAAACATCGCAGCGCTCAAACCAGCTTTGCCCAACCGCGCCTGAGCATCTGCATCGCCGGGGCCGCTGGAGTTGATCAACAAAGGCGTGCCGCCAGCATCCACCTGCACAATAAAATCTGTCAGCGTCTTGCCTTGTCCGCTAAGTAAAATAAAACACTCCTCCTCATGAGAGTATTGATAATATGCGGCATGTGTACAACGCAACTGACCGAGAATTGCACGAACGATCAGGTCCAGCAAAGGCTCGCTGCGGGTTTCCGAAAGCAGGGATTCGGTCACTTCAAACAAAGGCCGCAAGGCATGAGTTCGCGCCGCATCGCGTTTTTGCTGGCTATCGGCCAGCGCCAGTTTAACCGCTTCAACAAGTTCGCTGCTTTGCTCGAATGGTTTCAAAAGCAGGCCATCCACGCCCTGGCGCAAAGCTCGAATAGCGGTTTCCACTGTGCCAAAACCGGTCATCACCAGAATCGCCAGGTCAGGTTGAAGACGGCGGGCGTGGGCCACAACCTCAAAGCCATCCACTTCCGGCATACGAATGTCCACCAGCAAAAGGTCGGCCTTGTTTTGAGTAAGCCATTCCACAGCCTGACGCGGGTCTGTAAGAGAGGTAACAACGTATCCGGCACGCGTCAATATGCGTTTGCATAAAAGAGCAATGCCTTGTTCGTCATCTACAACAAGAACGGAAATTGGATCCATAATCTATATCGGCAGCCAAACTGTGAATGTTGAACCTGCACCCGGTTTGCTATCCAACTCAATTGTACCGCCATGATCGGTGACTATTCCATAAGTTACCGAAAGTCCGAGGCCGGTCCCGCCTGAATTTCCTCGTGTTGTAAAAAACGGTTCAAAGACGCGTTCCTTATTTTGCGGGTCGATCCCAATCCCGCTGTCTCTCACCGACACCGTCACCCATGAACGATTGTCTTTCTTACGAAGTGAAGTCTGAACGTCCAACGCGCCCCCTGTAGGCATGGCTTGCAGCGCATTATGAATCAAGTTTAAGAATACCTGCTTCATTTGATTTTCATCCACCGAGACCCAGGGCAAATCCTTTCCGAGCCAGATGTTTAAATGGACTCCGCTGGTATGGATAAAGTGTTTAGTTAGCGCCAGAACATCTTCAACGATCTCGTTCATATCGGACTTTGCGCGGACTCGCTCGCCCTGACGGGCAAAATCCAACAGCCGTCTGACAACGTCGCGCGCCCGGTGCGCCTCGCGCAAAACCATCTCCATGTCTGCGCGATGCGGCGCATCTTCAGGAATATCTTCCAAAACAAGTTCGGTGAAGCCGGTCACAGTTGTCAGCGGGTTGTTCAACTCATGTGCAATACCTGCCGCCATTTCGCCAACTGCCGCCAGCTTGGCGGCCTGCACAAGCCGGCTTTCTGTATCCTGTTGAGCCGCCATGCGCGCACGCAACTCAACTTGCGCGGCCCGCAACTGATGAACAGTTTCCTGCAAACGTTGATACTGATCCGCACTGGATACAACGGTCGCAAGTACGCCCGCTAAAGATTCCATTGCCAGCAAATCGTTATTCGTAAACGCGTTGTTTTGACTGCTCTCCACATCGATGATGCCAAGTATTCGGTCCCCATCCTTCAAGGCGACACATAATTCAGACCTGGCGTCCCAGCCTTGCAATTCTCTATATAATTTATTCTGACTGGTATCGTTAATTAACACGCTCTCGCCGGTATTAAAAACGTGCCCTGTGATTCCTGCGCTGACGATAAAATCCTCGTTTCCCAAAGCCCGTTGAACCAGGGAGCGACGCGAACCGCCGAATCCCAAAATTGGCGATGCTAAATCATCGCCTACGAGCATTACGCCCGCCAGTTCATAGGCAAAATATTGCGCCAACAAATCGGCTGTGATCTGCGCCATTTCCCTTTTATCGCTTAATCCAATCACCTGCTGAACCACCTCATGGATCAAACCCAAGTTACGCGCACGCGCCTCGGCCTCTTCGCGCAAACGTCCGTACTCCACCAACCCCGCGAGATGACTGGCGATCACCACCATGAGATGTTCATCGTATTGACTGAACGCATCCGGACGCGGGCTTTCAAGCGAAAGAATGCCGATTGTCTTGCCGCGATATTTGAGCGGAACGATCAACCTGGAGCGCGCACCAGTATAAACAGGTTTAAAGTCTGGCGAAGACAATTCACTAAGACGCTGGGTGCGGCCCTCCTGCATGTAGGGCAAAATAAAATGTTCCGCCAGGGATGTGCTTTGAGATATGAATTTTCCATCGCGATTACGAAACTCACGCACCAACCGCCCATCCATGGATGGCAAATAAAGGGCAATCAATTCGGTGCCAAACGAGCGCGTCAGAAGCCCGAACACGCGACGTGCGATCTGATCGAGATTCTGCGTGGAGGAGACTGTGACAGCAAAATCATTGAGCATGGCCAGGCGGCGCAAATGTCCGGTAAGCTCATTAAACGTGACGATCACTTCCACAGACGGCGACGCCTGTTTAGCAAATTCTCTTAACTTTTCCCATTCATTGACGCTAAATTCAGTTGGGGCCCAAAGCGCCACCGCACCGATCAGTCGCCGCCCAATAACCAGCGGCAGGCAGACCCAATATTTTGTATTTGCCTTACGCATTGGATATGGCAAGTTCTCCCAGTCTGGCTGGTCTTTTGAAGCCGATACATCTGCCAGCGTTCGGCTCAACCTTCTAAGCAGTCTATTCGAATCAATCGAGAGCGAAAGCTTGTCACTGCGCGGATCATTCCACTGCGCCGAAACATCGAGGGTGTCGCCGCGGCGGATGGCAATCCATGCGCCCTGCGGATTAACAACGCGCACAAAGCCTGCCAAGACGCGCTCGAGAGCGCGCGGCATGTCAAAGGGAAGTTCAATTTGCAGGCTTGGAAGAATGTTTGCGGCGGGAGATTCCGGCTGCGAAGGTTGAAGCAATTCTGCAACGAGACGCCAGACACGTTGGGAATTGGCGCTTTGCTGATCGGCCCCAGCGAGGAGCGCGCGGGATGAGTTTGGAATGGGATAAATATATATGCGGGCCGTATCCAGTTTCGGGTCGGATAAAGAAGCGGAGCGGCTGTTCCCACCGTTCATGGCCCCTGCCAGCCAGGCATCTGCCGATTCCTGCGTAAAAAATTTTGTCAACGCCGACTGTTTCGTTTTATTAAGATTGAAAGCAAAACGCACAAGCCAGCGCCCGCCTTCACGCTCGACAAGGACGGCCCAGGCTGCGCCGGTTAATTGACTGGCCTCTTTGAGATGCGATTCGATATTGTCAATCATTCTATGGAAATTATACAGCACGACCCAATGGTACAATACCCCAACTTATGACTGATTTGATTGTGATCGGCGGCGGACTGGCCGGCAGCGAAGCCGCCTGGCAGACCGCTGAACGCGGGTTGAATGTTTCACTTTTTGAAATGCGGCCTGCGCTTTCCACCGGCGCACACGAAACTGAATATTTGGCCGAACTCGTTTGCTCCAATTCACTCGGATCGAATTTAGCGGACCGCGCCTCGGGTGTTTTGAAAAACGAATTGCGCCGACTCGGCTCGATGCTTCTAGGGTGCGCCGAGTCCGCGGCTTTGCCTGCCGGTGCGGCTCTCGCCGTTGACCGTGAACTATTTGCGAGGGCGGTCACGGAGCGAGTTGAAAATCATCCGCGCATAAAAGTGATTCGCGAGGAAGTCAAAGAAATTCCATCCACGCCGACCATCATCGCATCCGGCCCGCTGACATCGGCTGCGCTCTCGCAAAGAATCGCACAACTCAGCGGCGAGCAGCAGCTTTTTTTCTTCGATGCCATCGCGCCGATTGTTTCGCGCGAAACCGTGAACATGGATGTCGCCTTCCGCGCATCACGTTATGAAAAAGGCGAACAAGCTGAAGGCGATTACATCAACTGTCCATTCACAAAAGATGAATATTACGCGTTCGTCGATGCGTTAATGCAAGCCGGGCGCATCGAACTGCGCTCTTTCGAAGATGCGATTCGTTCCGGCGTGAAAGCCGGTCATTTTTTTGAAGGCTGCCTGCCGGTGGAGATCATCGCAGAACGCGGAAAAGATTCTTTGATGTTCGGCCCGATGCGCCCCATCGGGTTGAAAGATCCGCGCACAGGCAGGCGGCCTTACGCCGCAGTTCAACTTCGACAGGATAATCTGGCCGGCAATCTTTATAATCTCGTCGGCTTTCAAACCAATTTAAAATTTCCTGAACAGAAGCGCGTACTTAGAATGATCCCCGGCTTGGAAAACGCGGAGTTCGTCCGCTACGGGCAGATGCATCGCAACACGTTCATCGCTTCGCCAAAACTTTTGCGCCCCACACTTCAATTCATCGACCGCGATGATTTATTTTTCGCGGGTCAGATCACGGGCGTCGAAGGTTACATGGGCAACATCGCCGCC
>JAJYOH010000196.1 GCA_021796315.1 Chloroflexota bacterium | reverse complement strand
ACGCAAACATCGCCAGCGCTCCCAGTCGCACCTTCTCAAGCTCAAAGCGGGATACCGTTTTTTGCATCGCCAATCAGGCTGATCATCCCGGATGGACTCGCAGCCAGCGCAAGCGTTGAGATGATCGATGTGGCGACCGATCAATCTGCCGCGCCGTGGGATATCGCTCCGGCTCATATTCAATTGACGTTGCGCGATTATCCATCGAACGGAAGTTTTCACGTCCCGCAAATTTTTGTTTACCCGACACAGGAATATGCGGCAGCAAATCCGGCTGCTGCCGAAAGCATCAAGAGCCTGCAAGCCATCCTGGCAAAACCGGATGCAGCCTATTCGAATGACGCGCTGCCGCACGTTCCCTTTTTCAATGCAGGCCAGGTGTTTGCTTCACAGGAAAAGGTCATTCAATTCAAGAACGGTTCCGGCCTGCGCATCGTGACCCAATATGCGCAGGACATTTCGCCGATCAACAACAGCGGATTGTTCTATCTCTTCGAAGGCTTGAGCGGCGACGGAAAGTATTACATTGTGGCCGTTCTTCCGCTCAATTTGCCTTTCCTGCCAGCCGACAACAATCCCAACTCGGCAACTCCGGCAGGCGGGATCGCCTTCCCGCAAAACGGCGCGCCCGGCGCGAGTTTCGAGTCTTACTATAAATCAATCACCGATCTGATCAACAACACAGCCAGCGATCAATTCAAGCCCTCACTGACACAACTCGACGAATTGATCCAGTCCATTAACTTTACTGCACAATAAAAAATAAAAACAAGATGACATTTTCCAAGTCACAGGAAAGTGTCATCTTATACACCTCGTCTGGAAATAGACCACAGTTAACTCTACCTATAGTTCGCCTAATCTTTACAAGTAGCCAAAAGGAGCCACCATGCCTTTCTATCATAAGCTCGGCGAAATACCCCACAAGCGTCATACCCAATTCAAAAAGCCGGATGGAAAACTCTATCGTGAAGAATTAATGGGGCTGGAAGGATTTTCGTCCATCCAGTCCATTCTTTATCATCACTTCCTGCCGCCGCGTGTGACGCAGACCGAAGACCTCGGCTCGCTCAAACCCGAATACGTGGACTTCGGCCCGATCCGCCACCGCGCCTTTAGAACGGCTCAAGCCCCGCTCGGAGCGGATCCCATTTCGGCGCGGATTCCACTGCTCGGCAACAATGACGTCATCCTCGGCGTTTGCCGCGCATCGAAAAGCATGGATCATTTTTATCGCAACGCGCAGGCCTATGAAACCTGGTGGGTGCATGAAGGCAATGGCGTGCTGAAATCGCAATTCGGCAGCCTGCCGTTTCATAAAGGCGATTACATCGTTATACCTTTTGGAACCACCTGGCAAATGCAGATCGACTCAAAGGAAGCGCGCTTCTTCACCATCGAATGTCCATCGCAGATCGTGCCGCCCAAACGATATCGCAACGATTACGGCCAATTGCTCGAACATGCCCCCTATTCCGAGCGGGACATCCGCGTGCCGTCAGCGTTGGAAACGCATGTTGAGCGCGGCCAGTTCGAGGTCCACGTGAAGGTGCGGGACAGGTTATCATGCCATGTGCTGGACCATCATCCGTTCGATGTGATCGGCTGGGACGGTTATCTATATCCGTGGATTTTCAACATTGAAGATTTCGAGCCGATCACGGGACGCGTTCACCAGCCGCCGCCCGTCCACCAAACTTTTGAAGGGCACAACTTCGTCGTCTGTTCGTTCGTGCCGCGGCTCTTCGACTATCACGCTGAAGGAATCCCCGCGCCATATAATCATTCCAACGTGAATTCAGATGAAGTGTTATATTATGCCGAAGGCAATTTCATGTCCCGCAAAGGCATCGACCAATACGATATCAGTTTGCACCCGTACGGCTTGCCGCACGGACCGCAGCCCGGCATGACGGAAGCCAGCATCGGCAAAAAGGAAACCAGCGAACTGGCCGTGATGGTGGATACTTTTTATCCGCTGAATCTTACAAAGCAGGCAGTTGAAATGGAAAAGAAAGAATACATGGCAAGCTGGCTGGAGGGCAATGGAGAATAATAATCTCGCACCTTTTTTCGTTCGCCTGCTCGGCCTGCGTGACCCGCACGCCGAGGGGCACTCGAATCACGTGGCAGTTTTATCAGTTGCCTTGTCGCAAAAGATCGGCTTGCCAGCGGCCCAGATAAAAACGCTGGAGTTCGCAGCCCAAATTCACGATATCGGAAAGATCGCCATCAACGATTTTATTGTGAACAAGCCCGGCAAATACACCGAGGCTGAATATGGCATGGTCAAACAACATTCGACCATTGGGGCGGACCTGGTAAAAACCCTGCCGATTGATCCGATCATTTATCTTACGATCCTGCATCATCATGAAAACTTTGACGGGACGGGCTATCCGCACAATATAAAAGGCGAGCAAATCCCACTCGAAGCACGCATCCTGCGCATTGCCGACACATACGACGCGTTGATCTCCGAACGTGTTTATCATTCCGCCCACACACACGAAGAAGCGCGAAGGGTCATGTATGAAGAGGAACAAAAATTCGATTCAGACCTGCTCAAGGTTTTCTTCAAAATGTATCCCACCCGTCTCTAAACTCCAATGGAAATTTCCCCTGCAAGCCTTCCCCACCAATCCATCTACAAAATTTTGACAGGCTCGGTTCTTCCCCGACCGATCGGCTGGATCTCGTCTGTGGATATTAGCGGCCACCCGAACCTGGCTCCGTTTTCATTCTTCAACGTGGTCTGCTCCAAACCGCCGACGGTGGTTTTTTGTCCGCTCATTCGCGGCACGGATGCCAAAACCAAGGACACACTCAATAATGTGCGCGCCACCGGTGAGTTCGTGGTCAACATCGTGACCGAGGAACTGGCGCCCGCCATGAATCTCTCCTCGATTGAAGATGTGCCGGAATTAAATGAATTCGAGTTTGCAGGTTTGACCGCCGCCCCATCCATGCTTGTCCGCCCGCCGCGCGTCGCGGAAAGCCCGATCCACTTTGAATGCAAGGTCCACCAAATCGTGGACATCAGCGACCAACCCGGCGGGGGCAGCCTGGTGATCGGCACCATTGTCCACATCCACGTGGATGAACGCGTTCTTATCGGCGAAGACAAAATCAATTTATCGGCGCTGAAACCCGTTGGGAGGCTGGTCGGCAACTATTATACAAGAGTAACCGATCTATTTGAACTGGCACGCCCCAAAACAAGACTCCAGGAGAAAGAGAAATGAAATTGAAGAAAGCAATCTTGATATTTTCAAGCACACTCATCCTGAGTATGCTGGCCTGCAACCTCGGCATTCAAGCGCCTGCATCATCATTAAGCCCGCGCGATGCGGCAGGGACCATCGTGGCGCAAACATTACAGGCACAGGGATTGCCAACTTCATCAGGCCAGGTTTTGAATTCGCCCGCACCGACCGTATCGCAGGAGGCTGCCGCCACACCGACTCTATCCAAACCAATGCTGACCATCAACCAGGCAACAAATTGCCGCAGCGGGCCGGGCACTAATTACAAGGTCATCACTTCCGCATCAGCAGGGACACAGGTCGAGATCGTTGGCAAAGACACGGCCGATAATTACTGGCTGGTCAAAATCCCGAACGACACCGGCGCCTGTTGGATGTCGGGTCAATATGCGACGCCCAGCGGCGATTATGCATCCTTGCCGGAAATCACGCCCGAAGCTCCGACACCGGGCGTGCCGTCCCGCCCCGGAAGTTTATATTACAACTTCAGTTGCACAAATGGCGCCACCGCTGTCACCACCAACTTAACCTGGAGCGATAATGCCGATAACGAAAACGGTTATCGCGTCTATCGCGGCGATACGATGATCGCCGACCTGCCCGCCAATTCAACAGCTTACACGGATACAACCACCGTCACGTATGGAACCACGCTGACCTATTACGTTGAGGCATATAATGCAGCGGGCGCATCTCCCAGACGAAGCGCAAGTTTTTCGTGTCAGTAAAAAATCATAATCGATGAGCAGGTCGCGCTTTTTGCGTGACCTGCTTTTTTTTATCGTGCACAACCATCTTCCCAGCGCGGTACATTTTGGGGATTGGCTGTTCGGACATAACTGGGCAAAATATCATTTATTGAACGGAGGTTGTGTCATGAACAAGAATAGAAAGCTAACTTTGGCAATCACCGCCATGATGCTGGCAATATTGGCTTGTAATCTTCCCGCGCAAAAACCCGGCACGGAAGCAGCAGCGCCGACCTTAACATCCCAACCGACTCAAGCATCGACATCTGCGCCGGCCCTCACGCCCACGCCATCCACGCCGACAGTGACCGTCAGCGCGGCCACCAACTGCCGCACCGGCCCCGATCCGAGTTATTCGCTGGTGCTGACCTTTCAGCCGGGCGCCACTGCGCCTGTCGTTGGAAAATATTCCGCTTCAAATTATTGGGTCATCACCACACCGACCGGCGGCACGTGCTGGCTCTGGGGGCAGTACGCCGCGGTACAGGGCAATACAAGCACTCTGGCTGAGATCGCACCGCCGCCTTTACCGCCCACACAAGTTGTGGCTGCTCCTCCTCCCACCCAGGTACCGACGCAGCCGTCGGCATCCCCAACCAAGTCGATCGTTGCCATTTCACCAATCATTAACCCGAACATTATAAAAATCGCAGTGCCGCCTTCTGCGCCTTCCAAGCTAACCGTAACCACGAGCTGTCAGTTCATTTACTTCCCAGTCAAGGTTCTGACGGGCCGCAGCGATGCCTTGACATGGACGAGTGTAAGCAATGCAGATGGCTATCATATCTACATAAATGGGGCCGCGTATAGCCTGGTGAAGGCCCCAACCACCAGCATAACGATTAATGAAAGCAATGGCACACTGATCGAAGGCGCTCTTCAGTTCGGCGTAACGGCTCAGAATTCATTCGGCACATCGGCAATGACTAACACGACAACACATTGCCCATAACATAAAAAGAAGAAGGTCACTGCACAGTGACCTTCTTCTTTTTTTCGCAGGATGGGTTGATGCCCAATGATGTCAGGCTACAAGCCTGACCTGCCGGGACTATTCTTCCAATGCTTCTTTCGCCTTCTTGGTTTGCTTACCACGCTCATCGGTATTGAGAATGCGCTTGCGGATGCGGTATGACTCAGGCGTCACTTCGAGCAGTTCGTCGTCAGCGAGATATTCAACTGCCTCGTCGAGACTCATCTGTCGGGGCGGCGTGAGGCGGATTTCCATGTCAGCGCCCGCCGAACGAATGTTGGTCAGATGTTTTTTCTTGCAGACGTTGATCGGCATGTCGCCGGGGCGGGCATTCTCACCGATGACCATGCCTTCATAAACGGCAACACCCGGGCCAAGGAATAATGTTCCGCGCTCTTCGGCATTCTTCAAGGCATAAGCCGTTGTATCGCCGGCTTCCATCGCCACCAGCGAACCGTTCGAGCGGACGGCCATCGCTCCGGCCATTTCATCGTAACCGCTGAAAATTGTGTGCATGATTCCCGCGCCGCGCGTGGCGGTCAGGAATTGATAGCGGAAGCCCAGCAGGCCGCGCGTCGGAGCGATGTAAGTCAGGCGCATATGTCCATCGCCGGTATCTTCCATGTTCATCATCTTGCCGCGGCGTCCGCCCAGCATTTCAACCACGCGGCCAACCGTCTCGCTGCTGGTCTCGATGTGGACTTCCTCGAACGGTTCAAGCAGGGAACCATCTTCGGCCTTGTGATAGATCACTTCGGGGCGTGAGACCATGAACTCATAGCCTTCGCGGCGCATGGTTTCGATGAGGATACCGAGATGCAACTCGCCGCGACCGGAGACGAGGAACGTTTCAGCGGAGGCTGTATCTTCGACTCTTAACGCGACGTTGGTGCGGAGCTCGTCATATAAGCGTTCTCTCAACTTACGGGACGTTCCCCACTTTCCCTCCTGACCTGAGAACGGCGAAGTGTTGACACCGAAGGTCATGCGGACGGTCGGCTCTTCCACTTTGATGGTCGGCAGCGCAACAGGGTTGGCCGGGTCGGCGAGTGTCTCGCCGATGGCAATACCTTCGAGGCCTGCAAGCGCAATGATCTCACCAGCCTGGACTTGTGTGGCTTCAACTTTGTTCAAGCCTTGATGAACATAAAGATAGCGCGCGGTTTCGGGCAGGTTCTCACCGTCCAGTTTGAGGCGAGCCAGCTTCTGTCCAACTTTGATGGTGCCAGCGAAGACGCGGCCCACAGCGGTCACGCCGCGATAGTCATCGTAGCCAAGAGTCGTGATGAGGACTTGCAGAGGCGCTTCAGGGTCGACCTTTGGCGCGGGGATGTGTCGCAGGATGACATCGAACAGCGGCTGGAGGTCCGGCCCGAGGTCCGGGGTGAGGCCGGCGCGGCCTGCCGTCGCCTGGGCATAGACGACCGGGAAGTCCGCCTGCTCTTCGCTGGCGCCAAGTTCGATGAATAAGTCAAAAGTTTCGTTGAGCACGCGTGAAGGCTCGGCGTCCTTGCGGTCGACTTTATTGATAACGACCACAGCTTTGTGTCCCATTTGAAGCGCTTTCTTAAGCACGAAACGGGTTTGCGGCATGGGACCTTCGGCGGCATCCACCAGTAAAAGCACGCCGTCCACCATGTTCATCACGCGCTCGACCTCGCCGCCAAAATCGGCATGGCCGGGGGTATCGACGATGTTGATCTTGACCGGTTGTTTGGTCTGCGGATCGACAATGGTGATGGCCGTATTCTTGGCGAGAATGGTAATGCCGCGTTCGCGTTCGAGGTCGTTGGAATCCATGACGCGCTCGGCGACTTGCTGGTTGTCGCGGAAGGTATGCGCCTGGCGCAGAAGATAATCCACGAGCGTGGTCTTGCCGTGGTCAACGTGTGCGATGATGGCGATGTTTCGGAGATCGGTGCGTTCGGTAAGCATTTATTTTTTCCTGTTTGATCATGGGCGACCCTAATGATCGCCCCTACGGTTTTGATATACACACACAAAAACCCCCGACGGGGTAGCCGAGGGTTTATCTTGAAAGTTCAAATCGTTCGGCGTGCGGCTTGTATTCTATCAGACTTTCAAAGAGTTCGGAAGTGCTGGAGACATGAGGGTGCGCTAAAAGTATGTAGATGAGTTTGCTCCCTGCGCCGAGGACGGCGGCTTGAGCCTATTTAGTCACTTCGTGACACCAATGGAGTTTTGAAAGAGGTGAGAAGTGCAGCGGAAGGGAAATAACGTTCCTATAAGGAAAGGCGGGGGTTCCTATAAGCAAAATTCAGTTTCCAGCAGGCGAAAATCGCTCTGCGTAGGGGGGCTGGTTTAACCAGATCGTTAATCCTGCTTGAAACGCAAAATGAAATATCGCTGCAACGGAAAAAGGCGAGAGTGAAATCCGCTCTCGCCTTTTGTTATTACTTTTTGTTCCTGGATCGTATAGGTTATGGGGCTATCGTGATCCGGTTCATCGGTCCGGGCGCTACAGGTGAATTATTCTCGAGATAGGCGATAAAGGCGTCCAGGTCGATCATGCCGGTCAACAGGTTCGCGCCTCCCGTGAAAGCCGTAAAGCCATCGCCACCGCCTGCCAGGAAGTTGTTGATCGTCACCCGATAGGTGGCCGCGAGGTCGACATCCACGTCGTTGATCTTCAGATTACTGACTTTACTGCCCACTGGAGCCGATGTAGTCCAGGTGTAAGTCATGCCATCAGAGATCTGCAGCATCCTGCCTTTACCGTCACTACCGGCTGTTGCCTGTTGTTCCAGCGCTGCTTTCAGTTGCGCGCCAGTCAAAGACATGGTCACCAAACTGTTGCTGAAGGGCTGAACGGCAAAAGCCTCGCCATAGGTGACGTTGCCATCACCCTCGCCAACGCTTTGTGCATAAACGAGGTTTGCGCGGATACCACCCGGGTTGGTCATGGCGATCACCGCTCCACCATTTGCCGGGTCAATCGTGGCCGCGAGCTGCGCATCCCCAATCACATCGCCCAGAGCTGATTCAGCCATATTCCCACCTTTGACAATGTCCGCTGTGATCGACCCGATCACACGGTTGGCGATAGGAGCAGAAATTACGGCATATTGGGCAAGCAGCGCTGCCACATCTGGGTCCGGGGTCACGCCCGCATCCACGATGGATACATTCGTCGCCGTGCTGGCAGCCACCTGACCGTTGGTGCCGTTGATTGTCAAGTCAATATCAGTCAAATAGTTGCCATTGTTGCCAGCGCTGGTGACCAGCATCGGCCCATAGTTCTTCTTGACCATGATCGAGCAGTTGTAGGCGCTGTGGGAATGTCCGGTAATCAGGGCATCCACCTCAGGGTCAACCTTCATGACCACATTGGTGAAGAACGGGTCAGCCGGATTGCAGGCATTCTTATCTGCACCCGACACCGGGGAGGCGCCGTCGTGCAGGAGCACAACAAAGGCCTTGATACCCTGGGTATCCTTCAAGTATTTCACGTAGTGGTTAATGGCGGCAACTTCGGGTTGGAATTCCAGTCCGGCTACGCCCGATGGGACCACGATCGCAGGTGTCGCTTCCAAGGAGACCCCGATAAAAGCCACCTTGACGCGGCCATACTCCTTTATCATGTAAGCCGGGAACAACGTCTGACCATTATCCAGCCGGATCACATTAGCCGTGAGGTATTTGAAGGCAGCTCCAGTAAATTCAGGGACTCCCGCATAGCATCCGTCAACAGGATGACAGCCGCCATTTTGCATGCGCAGCAGTTCGGTCCAGCCTTCATCGAATTCATGATTTCCAACCGCCGAGAAATCAAAGCCCATCAGGTTGAAGACCTGGATGGTCGGCTCATCATGGAACAATGCCGATTGGATTGGGCTGGCGCCGATCATGTCGCCAGCGGAGACCTTGACTGTGTTTGGATTTCCAGCTGAAAGGTTCTTTACATAGGTTGCCAGGTACGCAGCCCCGCCATTCCCCTTATAGGGATCGAGGGCCCCATGAAAATCATTGAGCGCCAGGATCTGCACATCGACAGACGCCGGTTTCCCCATGGCAAACGCCGGGGAAGACAACGACAGCAACAGGGTCAGTGTCAAGACAAGGGACAAAAAATGGAACAACGATTTGGTTCGCATGTTCATCCTCCAGAAATAGAAATCTGTCTGCAACAATGTTCATTTGCAGGATCAATCAGCGCATGAACAGAAAGATTCGACGATGCATCATCTCCTTTCGACAAAGGGCTCATCTACCATTAAAAAGTAGATTGCGATTCTAAAATTAAAGTCGAACGTGAATATTCAATATCGGGTTCCCCTCAACGCTAAAGACAGTAAGCTGGTGATTTCATTATAGGTTGAATTCCTTCACAATTCAATCACCAGCAAACTTCGCAATGAGCGCTGTTTAGACATCTGTATCTTCCATTTATCAAACAGGCAGGCCAATATTTTTATATAACCGTAACGTTTGGATACCATCCCAAATAAAAAGCCT
>JAJYOH010000195.1 GCA_021796315.1 Chloroflexota bacterium | reverse complement strand
CGAAAACAAAAAGCAAAAAAACGTATGAGACCTACCAGCTGGCTCTGAATACGTTCGTCCGCATTGTCCAAGACGCGCCTCTCACCACGGAAACATTTGCTAAGTTTCTCCTAGAGACTAGCCAAATGAACCCCAGCACTCAGGCTCTTTATACCTCTGCAATTCTTGGGCTTTACATCTATGCATCACAATTCATAGAAGTCAACCTCGCAGCTCTTCAGCAAGCTAAACGGCTTTATGCCCGTCGCCGAGGACAAAGGCTTCCAACATTTGACAAGGAAGCTATCGAAAAAGTGATTGCTTACTGCGAGAATATGCAAAGCACTGAACTTGGCGATCTTAGGGATCGAGCTTTTATCCTAACTTTGGCAGATACAGGTCTGCGCATTTCAGAAGCCTGCAGCCTTCTGCGCGGTGATATCGATTGGAATGAGGGTCGTTCCATTACGATTGGAAAAGGCGATAAGCAGGATGTGATACGTTATTCCGATCGATGCATGGCTGCCATTAAAAAGTATCTTGAAGCGCGCGCAAAACTCGATGGAGCAACAGGAAGGCCCCTCCCCTCCCTACCCCTCTTCTGCCGTCACGGAAAAAGTGCCGGCAAGGGTAAGGTGCGGGAGATCCAGTCGGATGGCATGTGGCTGGCTGTCAAGCACAGAATGAAGGAGGCTGGCGTGAATCCCAAGAGCATTCGGATTCATGATTTTCGCCATTATTTTGTGACATGCTTATACATTAGCTCGAACGACTTGTTGGCAACAAAAGAAGGTGCAAGACACGCTTCCATGGCAACAACTCAGCGCTATGCCCATATATCAGATGAACGAGTTGATAGGGTCTTCGACGATGCCATCAACCGACGCAAAAATCTATTCGAGGATTAATGACCGACGTCGATGTCTAGCCCGACGATGCTTCCAGACACCTCGATCATCTGGCCGATCTTGACCTTACGGCCATCCAATTCCAGTGAAGGGTCAATCTGGACGGTCACGTAATCCAGGCGGGTCTTGTCGCTGTCACTGGGACGGTGGTTCGCCAATCGGAAGAATTGCTATTCGCGGTATTCGCACGAGCCGATGATGTGCCTTCAAATTCGACTTGGTTAAGCATAAGGTCACTCCTTCTATGAGTTAAAGGAAAACGCCACTCCGTTAGTGGCATTTCCGCTGGATGTGGCGTCTGGCTAACGGATAGGAATATTTAGTTCTACTGGATAGCCGGAGGGTCAATATAGCACGGTCAGGGTGAATTGCCATCCACTATGTCCACAGATATGTTTGAATTTTTTCATTCGCGAAACCAAAATATGCTATATTTGCAATAGAACATTTGGTCATGATAGACTGAGGAAACAATGTCTGGAATGAAGCAATCAAAATCCAATAGTAAGAATTGGTTGAAGGAACGTGGCTATGGCAACTCGTGACACTCTTGTTGAAGACGTTGAAAACACAATCAATCACGGTATCAAAGGGGATATTGAGTTTGCACATTCCAATGGGCGAATTCGCGCAACGCTGATACTGATATATGCAGGTATAGATGCGATGGCAACTCTCAATATGCCTGAAGGACAGAATGAGGTCAAGCGAAAGGATTTCATAGAATGGGTTGATAAATACCTGCACATTCCCGGGGATGTTCAACTAACTGGAATTGATTTTTATGGAGCCCGATGCGGGTTACTTCATAGCTACGGGGTCCAATCGCGTCTAAGTGCTCAAGGAGAGGCTCGCGAAATTGATTATTGGGATAGCCCATTATTGCCTGCGGTAGCAATCACAAAAAGAGAAAAGCCTCTGCTATTCATAAATATATTGGCCCTTAAGAAGGCTTTCTTCGATGGCGTTGATACATTTCTAGTCTCCGTCCTTTCAGACGAAAAGAAAGCCAAATTGATACAAACCAGAATGAAAAAGTTTCTCTTAGTACTTAAGAATCAATAGATCTTGTTATTTGAAACCCTCATCCCAAGCAGGCATGCATATGGCATCACAAGATAAGAAATACTTACAAGAATTGGCCCGTGAGATCAAGAAAGTTATTAAGGAACAGCTGCTTCCTCCCCCATTTCTAATAGCGAGTAACCACAAAGTATATGACAACGGTTCGGACGGCTGGGCGATTAAGATAGGCGTTTACAGAGGCTATAAGTGTTCAGTGGAAATCTGGTTGGATCGATTCCCTGCACATCAAAAGAGGAAGGTTTATTATTGCATTGTCAGCCACCGACCCGAAGGCATAAAACAACTTGTAACTTTAGCGAAACGTGATCTGGGTAACCATATTTCCATCTATAAATCTGATTGGTCTGTTGACGAAGAAGTTGCTACATTGAGTAAGCCACTGGGCAGGAGAGAGTTCGGCAGGCCGCTATTTGAAAGGTATCCAAAAGACGACGTATATCTGTACGGCATTTATGAATATGAAAAGCTTGGTCTTAAAAGAAATGAAACAAGAAGGCTGATTGAGCGGGTCGTTTATTTCGTTGTAACAATAAACGAGGCATTGTCGAAAGAACAGATCAGACAAGAGGCGGAAGTATATCAAGCAGTTGAAAACCGAAAAGCCGTTCAGAAGCACCTTTTGCGAGAGCGAAAAGGGCACCTTGTCACGCTGAGAAAGCAACTGGATAATTATGTTTGCCAGATATGTGGTTTTGATTTCAGGAAAAAATATGGTTCTTTAGGTGACGACTTCGCTGAAGCGCATCACATAATACCTTTGGGTAAAGATACCAAAAAACGTATAACAAATGTCGAAGATCTAATCACAGTCTGCGCAAATTGCCACAGAATGCTCCATAAGATGAAAGGCAGGTCTGGAGATATGGCAGAACTTAAGGCAATAATTCGAAAACAAAAATCGCCTGGAAAAAAGATAAAATAAGAATATTCGGTATCATCATGGCCATCAAAAAATCTGAACGCTACTCCTCCATTTGGGCCAGTTGTGACGAATTGCGCGGCGGCATGGGCACATCGCAACACAAGGATTACGTTCTCGTCTTGTTCTTCGTAAAATACCTCTCAGGCTCGTGCGGTTGCTCAAGGGTTGAATAGGGTCGGAGAACGTTATGGGAAAAGCTTCACTGCGAAAGTTTGGAGAACAAATGATTGGCTTAGGGTGGATTTGGTACTTTGGCTTTGGCGGCACCGTGGAGGGCATAGCAGTTGTATTAGGGGTAATACAATTTGTTCAAGGAAAGACGCCTGTCGTCTTTGGAGATTTGCCTAGCACGTTTAGGATTCTCCTCGAATACGGCTTGGTTGTTGGATTTGTAATCTGCATTATCGCCGTGATATTTAAAATTGTAGTATACATAATTGGCAATACTCTGATTCGGATAAGCGGATTTAAACTTCCAAGGAAAAATGCTCCCGCCAATCTTAGTTTTGACGCCAATGTTGTGAGCTTTCAGGATCGCTCAGACATGTTCGTGACGGTCACCAACAACGAAAAGCATTTTGATTGCCTTCAAATCCGTTCAGAATCTCATTTCTTCGATGGCCTAAAGGATATTGATCCGCGCATAAAATGGGTCACGAACTCAGGAAACAAGGGTAACCCTAATATTCCGAGGAAAGAAAAGGGAGTCCTGTTCTGGGCCACGCTTATATTGGCGGAAAATCGGCTTTCATTTCACCATGTGAACGGCGATGAATCGAGGGTCATAGAGAAATACCCATCCCGATTTCCATTGGATATAGTTGGGACAACGAGCAGATACTTTGGCTTGGAAAAATCCGTCACATTCCCTATGTGGGTCGATGTGAACAGATACATGTTGGGCGAAGAAGATGTTGTTAGTGTGGGGATCGTGAGGAGGGATTAGCATATGGCCAAAGAAATGCCCCCTAAAGCTTCCAAGTCTGAACGTCAGGAAAAGGAAGAAGTGCTCACCAAAGAAGACTTCTTAAAAGCCTTGAAAAAAGGCTACGCGGCCAGTTTCAACCAAGAAAGCGATTGAGACCATGAAGTTGACGAAGAAGCAAATTGAAGTGATGATGTTTGCGGCAGCGGTTTCCGATATTAACGCTTTGCAAGAAACAGGAAAGTTGAGACTATAGCCTATGTCAGTTTCAATGCCTGAATGGATCGCAATAAAACGCATCAATGTCGCCTTCGCAATCTAAAGAAATCTGCGCCAGATATTGCTGAAGTGGCTTTATCTGCCTTGGCGGGTCCTGGCTCAGCCATAAGCACCATTGTTAAGAAGGTGGCAGAAAAGTTAAAAGCTGAGACAGAATAGTAAGGACTATCCAAAGAAGCTAAATAGTATCACTTCGGCCGCAACATATTTTGGCAAGACCTATTTTCCTGACCCTATTCAGCCTGCTCCCCACTGTTTGAGTTGATCGCGCGCCCAATGTGCTATCGGAGAGTCGATTGCTTCAAATATTTTCAAAGCTTGCCTGATATACTTAACTCCTTCTTCCCTTTGTCCAAGTTGGTAAAGGGTAGCGCCACTATTAGCCAGCGCTTTACCCTCACTCGCACGGTCACCTATCTCGCGCGCGAGACGCAATTGTCTTTTGTGGAATGCAAGGGCTTTGTGAGGATCGCCCAAATCTGCCCAAACTATCCCCAAGTTACCGAGCGTAAAAGCTTCGCCAATTCGATCACCAGATTCTTGTGAGATCGCCAACGCCCGCTCAAACAATTCAAGTGCCTTTGAGGGGTTATTCGAATTTTTGTAAGCTAATCCCAAGTTGACCATGATCGCCCCTTCGGTCCTTCCATCCCCTATTTCGTGGGCGAGGACAAGCGCTTCTTCATTGAATTTGATTGCGTCGGCATTCCTTTTAAGCGCGTCATAATTTGTGCCTAGGTTGCTAAGGCTTGCCAGCTCTGCCCTGCGATTTCCTGTTTCTTGTGCAATTGATAGCGCTTCTTTGTATAGCTCTGTTGACTTCGCGATATCGCCCAAGTTCTTATAAGCAATTCCAAGATTTCCTAAAATAGATCCCTCGGCCCTACGGTCCCCGAGCGGCCGAACAATCAGCAGCGCCTGCTCATAATATTCGATAGACCTGTGAGTCTCCCCCAGGTCTTTGTATGCCATTCCCAGACCATTGAGAGCGGTAGCCTCAATCTTGGGGTTACTCATTTCTTGACCGATGGTCAATGCTTGTTCATGAGCGTTTATTGCTTGACGGGGATCGCCAAGATTGCTATGAGCCAATCCCAGATTTACAAGTAGCCCCGCTTCCGCTTCCTTATTTCCCAATTGTTTGACCGAAACAAGGCCAGACTCTATCCATTGAATATACTCAGCAGGACGCAAACGCAAACTTAGTATCTCTGAGAGGGATGGGTAAGAAACGCAAAGGTCAAGGGCAGTTGTATCGTATTCTGAATAGTTTACGGCCCAGTGTTGGCCAGCGCGAATGTTATCCCTCTCCAAGTCAAAAACCTTTAGGCCCTGGAGTAGCATGTCATTCCCCCTCAACACTAGCTCGGTGGCAAAATTCAATACCTGCCAATAGTGCACGGCATGAGCTACACGCGCCTGTCGCTCCTCGGTTTCATTCATATGTGTCAGAGCAAATTCCGCCAGGAGGTCATGAAGATGATAACGCTTTGTGCTTTCATCATAGTCCAACATACTGTAACGGCGCAATAACCCCAGGAGCTTCAGGGCAGGTTCATCATCCAATCTCCAGAGATAGCCTGCAACTTGGGCGGTAAACGAGGTAGGAAAAATCCCGAGCCTACGCCAACGTTCTTGTTGTTCCTGATTTAGCTGTTGATAACTTAGCTCAAAAGTTGCCATCAAATCGGCTTCACTGGTCAACCCAGCCTCTTCGCGCGCATCACGAAGAGCAATTAACCGTTGGCGCTCTTCATTCAAACGAGCCAGATAGTTTTCCACAGGCCAATCGAGATTGACCTGCAAGAAACTACCGGCAATTCTGAGCGCTAGAGGCAGATAGCCACAAGCTCGTGCAAGCTCGATCGCATTTTTGTCAATCCGCTTGCATAATTCCAATAAGAAATCAGCGGCCTCGCGTTCTGACAATTCGCTGACTTGGTGAGCCCGTAGTCCAGGCATAGCAAATTGCCAGCGCGAAGTAATCAATACAACGCATGAGGCTGGCAGGTGGGTGGCGGCGATCTGGTCTGCGTCTCGAGCATTGTCCAAGAATAACAGGCATCGTTTTTGATATAAGAGGCTTTGAAGTGTCGTGGATAATTGCGCATCGTTCAGAGCGTGCAAATCAGCGATGGGCTCAATGGAGAGAATAATAGAGCGCAAGATTTCCGAAGGACTCAATGGGCTGGTCGTGGTACCTTTCAGATCAATGAAGATCTGTCCATCCGGGTATTTCGCTTCTAAGGAATGTGCGATCGTCAACCCCAATGCCGTTTTCCCGATTCCGCCCATGCCGGTCAGGGCCAATATCGCTGTGTCTCCGCTCTTCTCGAGTTCGTTCAGAATCTGCGTGATCAAATTTTCGCGACCTATGAAATCAGGTGGCGCGGGAGGCAGTTGATGAGGCGCTTGCAATAAGGTTTTCTCTGGTTGAACCGTTTGATAAATGTTTTGATTGACGATGTTTTCATTCCCCGCAATAATATTACTTCCACTGACATTGCCTGTTACATGAATATTGGCGCTACTGGTATTCCCGATAACTTGGCCAGAGTCAGGGCGGTCTGCAACGGCACGCTTCCGTACATGTTTAGCCGTGGACCCAGCATCTGGCTGGCGGTGTGCCCATTTTATTCTCCTCTCCCTCTCCATTAAACTTATAGACTTTATTCGAAAACTCCTCAGGCTGGAGTCATTTCGTTCGAAGAGCTCGAATAGCCCATAGGCTGCTCTTGTTTCCATCTCCAAAATCACGACGATACTCCCTGCGTAGGTGCGAAGAATCCGGATGGAGCTTTTTTCCACCCCGAGTAGTGCCGACAGCACGCTTACAAGATCTTCCTGCTTCTCCTGGCTGAATTGTGATATTTCGCCTTCCAAAACAAGTTCGACCTGTGCTACCTTTTGCCCTGCCTTGCTGGATTCTTCCTCGGGGTAGGTCGTGCCTTGCGCCGACCGAGAACTAGAATTCTCAGCGAGCTTCTTCAAATACACTACTGATTGGAGTCCCGCCAAGGCCTGGATTTTCTCGCTGAACCCCTCATCAGCTAGGGCCAGTTCTTGTTTGAGAATCTCAATGTAGAAATCAACCGCCTTCCCAATCCGCTCTCGAGGCAACTCTTTGAATTCGCCCATTAAAATCCGCTCGAGGTTATCTCGAAAGTTCGGATTGGTAGGGTGATCGTAGAACTTCCCTACTGCCTCGCCCAAATTGACTTTTTCCGGAGGCAAATCAATGAACATCGCCTGGGATAGTTCTTGGTCGCCAAACTCCTTGCGAAATCTCTCCTCAGCGTGCTCAAGCGCGGTTGCAACCGCCACAGCCCTGTCGGTGGGCGCGCGCAGTTCGTCCACAAACTTTTTGCCGAGTTTGCTCTCGACGAAGTTATCAAGGATAGCCAAGCTGAGCTTTCCGAGCTTTTCTCCAAGCGCCATGTTGGCTTCTTTCTGATTGTGCGATTGACAGCTATTGTAAGGGGCAAGCCTTCTACTTGCAAGCGAAGCTCACCTTTTTATTCAAGAGCATGGCGGCCAACTGCTTCAGTGTATGCTGCCCACTTGATTTGTCGGCGTAGAAACTTGGATGCTTTCAATTTGCGAGGACCCCCGAGAATTCACAGCTTCGTAACACCAGCAAGCTGACCGTCATACCTTGCAAGATGCACCCAAAGGGTAAGCATGAAAGAGTCGATTTCTACATGTAAAAGCTATATCGAATTTGAGGATGCTCATCATCCGGAACGTATTTCATAATTTGACCTACCCTACGCGCACATCCAATCGTGATGGGATATTTTTGGTCAAACTGTGTATTGTTCCAGTTCATCTTTGTCAACCCAAATATTTCTCGGCAAATCTGCCCAGGCGATTCATCAGACTCTACTATTCTGACTTCAAGAGCCTGGGGAATATATTTACCTGGGTATGTTCGATAATATGCGACCGAACCTCGCGTATATAGCAGATGTGTCTTCTCATCCAACTCAATATGTGCACCTCGGTATGGAGGGTAAATCCCGTCGCGAAATAGCTTTAAATTCGAATCTAGTATAGTCACATAATCGACAGCACTTACCTGTGCCTGCTTTGTTGCTTCTCCAAAACCATGTATCTCATCCTCATTGAAGTTCGAGGATTTGTGAATCACCAACCGAGCTGGCGAAGTATCCAAAGCTGCTTTGTACTCGTCGAGCGCTAGGCTCAACAGATCGTATGCCTGATTAACATTCAAATGTGGTACTCTGTCATCTTTAAGCAAAACCGGCGTCCCGCGAAGAATCACTCCATTCCCCAGCTCATCGAAAATCTGCGCAAGACTGGTATGAAGCATCTTTTTATCCCGGCTCCTATAAAAGCCAATTCCCACATAGCATACCGAGGGCCGGTTAAGATTAGAGACCAGTTTCCATGGAACAGTCTGATTCGCTTTATAGTACAACGCTGTTGTAAAATTCCAAGCTTTGGTGGCATCATCCTGCCTTCCCGGGGCATTTGTATCCAAGGATTTTGAAATGACAAGCTGAGTAGGCTTGCCCAAGTGCATAATCTTTGCCTTCAACGCGCGTCTGAAATTGACTTCCAAGACATCCTTCTTGTCTTCTTCCTCATCACCTTCCAAGGTCAGTTCGTCGGACTGATCCTCTTCTTTTGATATCTTCTGATATAAGTTGTCAGGGATAACACAAACAACCACATCAACAGGCCGATTCTGCGCGAGAAATCTGACGTGACGATAATACAATTCCACGGCCAAATTCACCCTCTCATTCCACCTCTTCGTTTTGAGAATGTTTCTAATTTCAGATAAGTTGACGGATCTTGTGAGTTCTTGCTGGAATACAAGTTCAGCTTTAAACCCTACATCGAGATTAAAGCCGCAAAACTCTGGAAACAATTCGGGTTGTTTGGTTTCTGCCTTTCCGGGGATTGACCTTCTACACCTGTCAAGCCACTGAGCTAATTTATCGAGATCATCGGATGTACCAACAGCCCCGACATGTATTTTTGTCCTCCTGGTTGCAAGGCGCGTATCATAAACACCAAACTGACGGATGCCAGCACGCGGGCAAATGTGGGTATCTTTCCCAAATTCCAACAGCGGTTCCTTGAAGAGTTCTAGTCTCATAGATTCATCGTAATTTGGCCAGAAGTCGTCTCGCTATCAGTGCCCTCATCCGGGGGATTCCATTCGCTATCCGGCAAGTAAGGTGCATTGTCGAAAGTGAGCAACCTGCCAAAAGAAAGAAACCTATATCTTGGATGCGGTTTTGTGTCAAAAAGTTCTGGTGGTGGATCATGAGTCAAGAAGTGTGTGAGGAACAGTAATTGGTGGTATACCAAGTCGTTGTTTTCCTTGCGCTTAAGCCAA
>JAJYOH010000194.1 GCA_021796315.1 Chloroflexota bacterium | reverse complement strand
TGCATGGGATGAGATTCGGCCAATTTAACGGCGGCCCTGCTTGAGTCGAGAGTTAGAGCCGGGATTAAGATTCTGGTCAGTCCGGCCTTGCGAGCGCGTTGAATTACCGCATCACGATCTGCGTCGAATTTATTTAGATCCAGATGGCAGTGAGTGTCGGTGAGTTTCAAGTGCCAAGTTTCAAGTGTCAAGTGCGCCAGTGTTCCTCCTGACACTATTTTATTCCGGCAACTTTCAACCCGTCTTGAAGAATGGCCTGCACTTTATCGCCGTGACGGGTTTCGCAATATACACGCAGGATCGGCTCGGTGCCGCTGAAGCGGATCAACATCCAGCCGCCATCCTCGAGTTTGAATTGGAAACCGTCCACGGTGATCAAGTCGGTGACTTTCAATCCGCCGAGCGTTTTTGGTTTGGCTTTCAAGATGATCTCTGCGCGTATTTTGTGGTCGCCGCTGAATGGACTGTCAACGCGGTCATAGAAATATTCACCGCCGACTTTGTCGAATAATATTTTCAACAATTCGGTGGGTTTCTTGCCGGTTTTGACCATCATGTCGAGCATATACAAGCCTGCCAGAATACCATCACGTTCGGGGACGTTGCCGCGGAACGCATAGCCGCCGCTTTCTTCACCGCCAATTAACGCATTCGTCTCGGTCATCTTGGGCGCGACGTATTTGAATCCCACGCCTGTTTCATAAACCGGTACATTATAAAGTTTGCCGAGCTTATTGAGCATGGTCGTGGTCGAAAGCGTCTTGACAATTGGACCGCGCAGTCCGCGGATTTCGAGCAGGTAATAAGCCAGCAACGCATAAACGCGCAATTGGTTGATGAATTTTCCGTTTTCGTCGCCGATGCCGCAACGATCAGCATCGCCATCGGTGATAAGCAGGACATCAGCCTTGTTATCGATTGTGGCCTGCAAGCCCACATCGATGTTCGGTTGGATTGGTTCCGGTCGTTTCATCTCGGGGAATGACGGATTGCGCACGTTGTGAATTTCGATCACTTTGGTTTTGCCGCCCGCCAGCAATCTCGTGAACCAGTTTGCGCCGTTGCCCCACATCGCATCCACCATGACGGTCAGGCCCGCGTCTTTGATGGGTTGCAGGTCGATCAAATGATCGCGCCTGAGATGATCGATGTACGGCGCGGCCGCGTCGAATTTGACGATCTGTCCAGCTTTTTCTGCATCGGCGTAAATTGTCCGCTTCACTGCTTCGACTGAATCCGGAATACTGCTTTCGATCTGTTTCAACCTCTCCGGGTCGATCGCGCCGCCCGTCTCGTTGCGGACCTTGAATCCATTGTCAGTGGGCGGATTATGCGAGGCAGTAATATTGACCGCGCCCGCGGCTTTTTTATCCACAACCGCGTAGGCGATGACAGGTGTTGGTGTGGCGCCATCGGTCAGATAAACTTTCAAGCCGTTGCCAGCCAAAACTTCCGCGACCGCCGCAGCGAAGAATTCCGAACTGAAGCGTTTATCGTGGCCGACAATTACCCACTGGCCCTGCTTGCCTTTTGAGAGCAGATAGGTTGCGAAACCCTGCGCGCATCGGCGGACATTGTCGAAAGTGTAATCCTCGGCGATGACGCCGCGCCAGCCGTCCGTGCCGAATTTGATTTGAGTGGGCATAAGAACTCCTGAATTTGAAAAATGAATGACGGGATTATATCAGCGAACAAATAGTGCAAGCGGTATAATCTCCCAATTATGAGTGAAAAGATTTACCTCGATTATGCTGCAACAACTCCCGTCGACCCGCGCGTTTTTGACGCGATGCTTCCGTATTTTTCCGCTTCATTCGGGAACCCGTCATCGGTTCACCGTTATGGACAAATTGCCGAAGCTGCGATCGACTCCGCCCGCGCAACTGTCGCTGCTGCGTTAAATTGTCTCTCTGATGAAATTATTTTTACCTCCTGCGGTTCCGAGTCTGACAATCTTGCTTTGCGCGGCGCGGCGTTAGCCATGCGCGAAAAATCCGGCGCGGACTGGATCATCACTTCACGTGCTGAACATCATGCCATCAGCAAAACGGCTGAACAACTGGAAAAATATCACGGCTTCCAAGTCGAATGGCTGGATGTGAATGAGCATGGCATGGTCACGCCGGAGGCGGTTGAAAAGACTATTTGTGATAAGACTGCGTTGGTCTCGGTGATGTATGCCAATAACGAGATCGGCACGATCAACCCGATCAAAGAAATTGCCGAGATTTGCCGAAAGAACAATATTCTCTTTCATACCGACGCGGTTCAAGCCGCCGCGTATTTGCCAGTGGATGCAAAAAGCTTGGGCGCTGATTTAATTTCCTTGGGCGGGCACAAGTTTTACGGTCCAAAAGGAGTCGGGGCATTGTATGTCCGCAAAGGAATTAATCTCGTCCCACATCTAACGGGCGGCGGCCAGGAAAATGGCCTGCGTGCCGGAACGCAAAATGTGCCTTACATCGTTGGCTTTGCTGAAGCGCTACGGCTGGCCGTTGAAGAACGCGACCAGCGCATAGCGCATGTCAAACCTTTACGAGATCAAATCATCGGAAATATTCTTGAGACGATCCCAGAATCAAAACTGACTGGTCATCTCGAATCACGCTTGCCGAATCACGCGAGTTTTGTGTTCAAAGATGTCGATGGAAATTTATTATTGACTTTGCTGGATGCGGCAGGCTTTGCTTGTTCATCCGGTTCGGCTTGTAAAACGGGCAATCCCGAACCGAGCGAAGTAATGTCTGCCATCGGCCTGTCGCGCGAGTGGGGGCTTGGTTCGCTGCGCGTTACGTTGGGAGCGAACACAACGCCAAATGATGTGGATGCCTTCTTGAAGGCTTTGCCTGCGTTGGTGCAGCAGGCGAGAAATTTGAACCAGAGATAAACGGAGATGAACGTTTGATTCGGGATAAACAAGGTGGTCTGTGACAGAGATGGATTTGAACAAAGTTACGGAGAAAATCATTGCTTGCGCATTTGAAGTAAGCAATATTCTGGGTATTGGCTTTGTAGAAAAAGTTTACGAGAATGCTTTTGCGCACGAGTTGAAGAAAAACAGCATGCAAGTAGTTCAGCAGTATCCGATAAAAGTTGTTTATGATGAAATTATGGTTGGCGAATTTTTTGCAGACATGTTGGTTGAGAATCTTGTATTGGTTGAACTAAAAGCGGTGACGGAGTTGAACGAAGATCATATGGCACAGGCACTTAATTATTTACGGGCAACAGGATTGTCCGCCTGTCTATTAATTAATTTTGGAAAAAGCCGAATTCAAGTTCGGCGGCTTCATCCGTCTCCGAGTTGGAAATCGTCTAAACTTTAAGGGTTTATCAAATCATCTATGTTTATCTTTGTTTATCTCCGGTGCATTAATGACTAAAGTTGTTGTCGCCATGTCTGGTGGTGTGGATTCGTCCGTTGCTGCGGCTTTGCTCAAGCAGCAGGGCTACGAAGTCATCGGCATGATGCTGCGCTTGTGGTCCGAGCCGGGCAAGGAAGATTCCAATCGCTGCTGTACGCCCGATGCGATGGGTCAGGCGCGGCGCGTGGCCGCCAGACTGGATATTCCGTTTTATGTGGTGGATGCCAAGGATGTTTTCCGCAGGACCGTTGTGGAGTATTTTCTCGATGGCTACGCCTCAGGCGGGACGCCGAATCCGTGCCTCGTTTGTAATCGTTCCATACGCTGGGAATTTTTACTGAACCACGCTTTAGCTTTGGGCGCTGACTACATGGCGACCGGACATTATGTGCGGTTGAAGAATGAAGATGGAAATGTGACATTGTTGCGCGCGATTGATTCATCAAAAGATCAATCGTATGTTTTGCATGTTTTGACGCAGGAAAAATTAAAGCACGCATTATTCCCGATTGGCGAATATTCGAAATCAGAAATCCGTCAAATCGCCGAGTCTTTTGGATTGTCAACCGCCTCACGTCCGGATTCTCAAGATTTATGTTTTCTGGCGGGTGAAGATTACCGGAATTTCATTCAGCGCAATGCGGCGCAGATGCTTCGTCCGGGCGAGATCGTAACGAGTGATGGCACGCTGGTTGGTTCACATGCTGGATTGGCGAACTATACCATTGGTCAGCGCAAGGGGCTGGGAATTTCGTCACCTGTGCCGCTGTATGTGTTGGGAAAGAATGCCGCCGCGAATACGGTCATCGTTGGAACGCAGGAAGAACTTGGCTCGAGCGAACTGATCGCGCGTGATGTCAACTGGCTTTCGGGCGTTGCTCCAACTGATGCGTTTCGCGCCTTGGTCAAGATTCGTTACAGCGCGAAGGAAGTCGAAGCGCTGGTCAGACCGCTGGAGGATGGCGCCCGGGTCGAGGTCCATTTTGATGCGCCGGTGCGAGACATCACAGCGGGGCAGGCGGCTGTCTTCTACGATGGCGATGTCATGCTTGGCGGCGGCGTCATTGTCTAAGCGCGCGGTCCTGAAGGTTCGATAATTGTTGTTGAGGTATCATGACTTTGCCTGCGCTTCTCTTCGGTTTGATCATAGCTTTGTTGATCGGCGCGTTATTCCATCTTTTACGCGGCGGCGGACTCGGCAAATTGATCCTGTATTTGATCTTGAGCCTTGCCGGGTTTGTCACTGGTCATCTCGTGGGAGAATGGCGAGGCTGGATATTATTTCCGATTGGGCCTCTTGATGCAGGTCTGGCTATCGTGGGGAGCCTGGCTTTTCTGGGATTGGGCGATTGGCTGAGTCACATTGAAATTAAGCGGGGCGATAATTCTCAGGTATAATCGCCCAGCTTTCACATCCTAGCTTGAGAGGGAAGAATGGCTTTTCTGAAAAACATGCTTGACATCTTTTTGCACCTGGATAAATATCTGGCTGGTGTGATTACCCAATATGGCACATGGACGTATGCCATGCTCTTCTTTGTAATATTCATGGAGACTGGCTTTGTGGTCACACCATTTTTGCCCGGCGACTCGCTTCTGTTCGCGGCGGGCACTTTCGCTGCGCTCGGCTCACTGAATGTTTGGCTATTGCTGATCTTGTTGATGATCGCGGCAGTCGGCGGAGATACTGTCAACTATTGGATCGGTCATTTTCTCGGCGACCGTGCCTACAACGTCAAATGGATCAAACGCGAATACCTTGACCGCACGCACGCTTTCTTTGAAAAGCATGGCGGCAAGACGATTTTCCTGGCGCGCTTCGTTCCCATCGTCCGCACCTTTGCTCCGTTCGTGGCAGGCATGGGACGCATGTCTTACGGTTATTTCTTTTCCTACAATGTATTTGGCGGCATTTCGTGGGTTGCGCTTTTTACGCTGGCCGGGTATTTCTTTGGCAATATCCCATTTGTCAAGAACAATTTTGAGATTGTCATCATTGTCATCATCTTGATCTCAATTCTTCCCATGATTTGGGAAGCGATCAAGGCGCGGCGCGAAAAGAAATAATATGATGGGACGCCGCGCGGCGTCCCGGTTTTTTATGAAGCGTTGGGCGATTAAATAAAGTAAGGGCGGAACGTTGCTCAGCCCTTATAAATTCTACGGGTACACCCTCTTGATCGTTCTCGGGAACGCAATCGCTTCGCGTACATGTTCGATGCCGCACAGCCAGGATGTGACGCGTTCGGTGCCCATGCCAAATCCGCTGTGGGGGACAGAGCCATATTTGCGGAGATCCAGATACCATTTGAAGGCGTCTTCCGGCAGACCCTGATCGTGAATGCGTTTGAGCAGAAGATCGTGATCCGAGATGCGCTCCGATCCGCCGCAGATTTCGCCGTAGCCCTCGGGTGCGAGCAGATCAACGGACTTGCAGACTTCGGGCCGTCCCGGCCACGGTTCCATGTAAAAGGCTTTGACCGCAGTTGGATAACCATACACAAAAACGGGTTTGTCGAATTGCTGTGTGATGGCCGTCTCGTGCGGCGCGCCGAAGTCGATGCCCCAATCGAATTTAAGCAGTTCCTTCTTTTCAGGGTCGGTTTCTTTTTCGTACATTTCCTGCAGCATCTTAGCCGCATCATCATACGAAATACGCGGGAAAGGCGCTTTGATGTTTTCCAGTTTCGTCAGGTCACGCCCGAGGGAAACAAGTTCCGGCTTCCGGTCCCGCAAGACGCGCTGGACGATGTGCGTGATCATCTGCTCTTCGACTTCCATCAAGCCATCCAGATCGGTGAAAGCCATTTCCGGTTCGAGCATCCAGAACTCGGTCAGGTGGCGGCGCGTCTTGGATTTTTCGGCGCGGAAGGTGGGACCAAAACAATAGACTTTTCCGAACGAGAAAATGTTGGCTTCGTTATAAAGCTGGCCGGTCTGCGCGAGATAGGCCTTGCCTTCATCGAAATATTCGGTTTCAAAAAGTGTGGTCGTGCCTTCCGCCGCGGCAGGAGTCAGGATGGGTGTGTCCATGGCGATGAAGCCATTGTTATCGAGCCATTCGCGCGTGGCAGCCATGACCGCGGCGCGGATGCGCAGGATGGCCCACTGACTCTGCATGCGGATCCATAGATGGCGGTTATCGAGCGCGAAGTCCACGCCGTGATCCTTGAGCGCCATCGGATAATCTGCCTCGGCGGCTTGCACGATCTTAATATCCTTGATGCCAACCTCGTACCCGCCAGGGATGCCGGGAGCGCGTTTGTCTTCGCGCACCTCACCCATGATGATGACGGATGACTCTTGCGGCAGGCGCATGAGTTGATCGAAAAGTTCCGGTGCGAGATCGCCTTTGAATGCCACACACTGCGCGAAACCTGTCCCGTCCCGGACGAGCAGGAAACATAATTTGCCCTTGTCGGTGCGGTTGTAGACCCAGCCTTGAATGGTCACTTCCTTGCCGATATGTTTTGACAATTCAGTAACACGAACGATTTCTGCCATGAGTTTATCCATTCACCGTCATTGCGAGCCCGAAGGGCGAAGCAATCTCCTCATAAGCGTGGGGATTGCTTTGTCGGCCTGTGGCCTCCTCGCAATGACATTATTCACTTATTTTAATATGCAATTCCTTCAACTGCTTTGGCTCAACAGACGACGGCGCATCAGCCATCACATCGCGTCCCGCTTGATTCTTCGGGAAGGCGATCACTTCGCGAATGTTCGGTTCGTCGGCCAGAAGCATCACGAGACGATCAATGCCAGGCGCCATGCCGCCATGCGGCGGAGCGCCATATTCAAACGCTTCCAGCATGTGGCCAAACTTGGCTTGAATATCCTCATCCTTCATTCCAAGCAGCTGGAACATCTTGAGTTGAATGTCGCGGCGATGAATACGAATGGAACCCGACGCCATTTCATAGCCGTTGCAGACCATGTCATACGCGTCCGACAAAACTTCGCCGGGATTGGTGTCGAACTTTGGCAGGTCTTCCATCTTCGGCATCGTGAATGGGTGATGTTCCGATTCCCATTTTTGTTCGTCCTCATTCCAGGCGAAGAACGGGAAATCTATAATCCAGGCGAAGGCCATCAGATTTTCATCTGCAAGCTCAAGTTTATCTCGGAAAATGAGTCGCAGACCGCCCAGGACTTTATTGACCACGGCGCGTTCGTCTGCCGCGACCAGGATCAGATCGCCTTCTTTTGCGCCTGTCGATTTTTTGACTTCTTCCGCTTCTTCTGCTTTGACAAATTTCGCGGCGGTGCCTTTCAAGCCTTCAGCGGACACTGCTAAAGTAGCAAGTCCCTTTGCTCCAAATGTTTTCGCGGACTCGGTCAAGCTGTCCACGTCGCGGCGGGTGTAGTCCGCGCAGCCCGGGGCGAGGATGCACTTGATCGCACCCCCCGCCTCGAGGGCGGATCTAAATACGCGGAAATCCGTCGCTTTGAATATGTCGGTTAAGTCTTGAAGTTCCATTCCGAAGCGCAGGTCCGGCTTATCCGATCCGTATTTCTCCATGACTTCTTTATAGGAATACATCGGCCAGGGCGCGGATAATAATTTCTTGTGCGGTGCAACCGCCGGGATCATTTGGGTGTACAGTCCCTCGACCATTGCCAGCACATCGTCGCGATGCACGAAGGACATTTCCAGATCGAGTTGGGTGAACTCAGGCTGACGGTCGCCGCGCAGATCTTCGTCGCGGAAACAGCGCGCAATTTGGAAGTAGCGGTCCATGCCCGCCACCATCAAAAGCTGTTTGAGTTGCTGAGGAGATTGCGGCAGCGCGTAAAACTGTCCGGCGTGAATGCGGGAAGGGACGAGGTAATCGCGCGCGCCTTCGGGCGTGGCTTTGAAGAGAATCGGCGTTTCGACTTCGATGAAATTTTGTTTGTCGAGATAATCGCGCATGAACTTGATGACACGATGGCGCAGGATCATGTTGCGGCTCATTTTCTCGCGGCGCAGATCGAGATAGCGATATTTCAGGCGTGTGTTCTCGTCCGGCAGGTCCGTGTCATCGCTGACCATCATCGGCAGGGTCTTGGCCGGATTGAGCACTTCAATAGATTGCGCGATGACTTCGATCTCGCCGGTTTCCATTTTCGGGTTTGCCATGCCATCTGGCCGCTTCTGAACGACACCCGTCACCTGCAAAACCCACTCGAAGCGAACGTTTGCCACGCGGTCGAGAGTCTCTTTGGAGAGAGTGGGATTGATGGTAATTTGCACGATGCCGTAACGGTCGCGCAAATCAAAGAAGGCCACCCCGCCGTGGTCGCGCCGACGATTTACCCAGCCCGCCAGCGTGACAGTTTGTCCCGCCTGGGCCGCTCGTAATTCGCCGCAAGAATGAGTTTTGTACATGATGCGCCTCCAGTTTTATTCACCACACAAAGAACACGAAGATTTTCTCTGCAGACACGAAGAGAGACTTGGCGTGCTGCGTGCCTTTGTGGTGAGGTAAATGCAAAACAAATCGCCCTCCGCATTTGCGTCGGGCGATTGTTTCGACCATCTGTTTTTGTCAACCTGCAAAGCTTCGCCCAACGTCCGCGCCACCGTCGTCATTATCATTATCACTATTATTATTGCTGGTGAAGAACTTCTTGGGTTGCATCGTGGCGACATTATAGCACAACTGGGAAAACCAGGAAGAAGTCCCGATCGGGGATGTAGAAATGGCGATGCGAGAAGGCTTGCGAGAAATCGGACTGCGGCAAATTTCTTTATGGTTGTTGGAAGGTCAAATGCAATCCACCTGTATAAGTTTGCCTGCTTGAGTCGGTGCAAGCAGGGGCGGCAAGGTTTGGCGCAGGCGTGCCCGATTCACCAGCGCGTACGGTGTAAGAAACACCGGCTTGCATAATGTAATCGGCGTATCCATTCGCGATCTCAGGCTTGAGTCCGGTGAAAAAATGTTCCTCGCCGCCGCTCCATGTGATGATGATTTCCACACCAGGAATTTGACGGTTATGTTTGTCAACCACTGTGATTTGCATTAAGCCGTCTGTCAAATTTGAATTACAGACGGTGTCCTGTGCGACCAGAACATAAGGCGCGCCGGGAGTCGGGACCGGGGTATGGGTTGGACGCGGCGTGGGTGTAAAAATAATAGCAGGTGTGGATTCAATCGTGGG
>JAJYOH010000193.1 GCA_021796315.1 Chloroflexota bacterium | reverse complement strand
GCATACTGGGTCGGCATCGGACATTATGACGCGTACGGTTGGTGGTTGTGGGTTTTGACATGGTTGCAATCGGCCGCGTCCATTGTTTATGCTTATCTGCGATTGGAACAACGTGATTGGAAATCCCCGCCGAATCGTTACGAACGTTTTCGGGCCGGATTGCGACCCTTTGCTTACGTCTCATTCAATTTCTTTCTAACTGCTGCACTCAGCATTGGCGCTGGTCTCTTGCCATATCTGATCAGCCTGCCGTTTATGCTTCAATGGCTGGAAACTTTGTGGGGCATTGACCATCCTGCCATCGGCTGGAAGCCGGTCAGGATCGGCACGCGGCAGTTAATCGTCAGCATGCTATGGACGGTTCTGTTTGTTGTTTTTTGGAAACCCTAAAAGCCCTGAAGGATTTCAGGGTTCAGATAGAGGAGAAAAATGGACAAGCTCATGTACGAACTGCTGGTCGAAGTCAACGGGCGGATGGAAGCCGACCTGATCAAGAGCTATCTCGAAGCTGAGGGCATTCCCGTGGAAATCTTTCAGGAAGCTGCGGGACACAATGTTTACCCTGTGATGATCGACGGGCTGGGGCGCTCACAACTTTTCGTCCCAAAAGACCGCGCATCAGAAGCGCGACAATTGCTCGAACAATTTCAAGGCTCAAAAGAGGATAATGAATGAAAGATACAGTACTTCTCATCACGCACGAAGGCATGGGATATTCAAAAGAATCGGCTCAATTGCCCGTCACCCTGCTTGGCAAATATTTCGATCTCCTTCTGGCAGGCGGCAACCTACCCAACGTGATCTGTTTTTATACCGATGGGGTCAAATTGGTAATTGACACTTCGCCTGTGCTCACACAACTTAAATCATTGGAAGCAAAAGGCGTGCGTCTGATTGTCTGCTCCACCTGCCTTGATACCTACGGCCTGACCAAGCGCGTTCAGGTGGGCATCGTTGGCGGAATGCCGGATATCATCGAAGCGCAAACAAAAGCGAATAAAGTAATCACACTATAATTTTAAATTTCATTTTTTGATCGAGGAGGAGCAGGATGAATTTTGATCTAACCGGCGAACAGCGCATGTGGCAAAAATCAGTACATGAGTTTGTCTCAAAGGAGGTTCGTCCCAAAGCGCATGAAGTGGATGTGAAGAGCGAGTTCAATTGGGACGCCGCCCGCAAGATGGGTCCGCTCGGGTTGCTCGGCCTGAACATCCCTGAGCAATACGGCGGCTCAGGCGTGGACGCTGTCAGCGCAGCCATCGCCATCGAAGAAATCGGCTGGGCCTGTGGCAGCACCGCACTCGCCATCGCCGCGCACAACGGCCTCGGCACGACGCCCATCGTTCTGTTCGCCAGCGAAGAACTCAAACGCAAATGGCTTCCGCTTGTTTCGAGCGGCAAAAATAAATTAGGGTCGCTTGCATTGACTGAACCCAACACCGGCTCGGATTTGCAGGGGGTCAAAACAAAAGCAATTAAATCAGGGGATGAATGGATCATCAACGGCGCGAAAATGTGGACGACCAATGCGTCCATCGCCGAATACATCATCACGCTCGTTCAGACCGCGCCCGGAGGCGGCTCCCGTTCATTGAGCATGATCCTCGTCCCAACCGACACCCCCGGCCTGACAATTGGTCCCGCTGAAAAAAAGATGGGACTGCACGGCTCCCCCACTCACGCCGTGGCTTATGAAAATGTACGCGTGCCGCTTGGCAATCTGATCGGCGAAGAAGGCCGCGGCCTGCAACAGACTATGACCACGCTCGATGGCGGACGGATCGGCATCGGCGCAATCTCAGTTGGGCTGGCACAGGCCGCATTCGAACACGCGCTGGCATACGCAAAAGAACGTCATGCTTTCGGCCAGCCCATCGCCAGTTTTGAAGCCATCCAATGGATGCTGGCCGATGCCGCCACTGAGATCGAATCCGCACGTATGATGGTTTATCGCGCGGCCTGGCTTAAACAGGAGGGCCGCCCTTATACGAAAGAAGCGGCTATGGGAAAAATGTTCGCCACCGAAATGGCCGAACGTGTCTGCCGCAACGCCATCCAGATCCATGGCGGATATGGCTATTCAAGCGAATATCCCGTTGAACGCATTTATCGTGATGCGCGCCTGATGACCATCGGCGAAGGCACAAGCGAAGTTCAAAGATTGGTCATTGCAAGAAATTTGTTGGGATAATTTTTTGAACCGCGAAGAGCGCACGTGTGCCTGCGTCCAGTGCAGGCAAAGATTTAAGGTCTTTCTTCGAGCTCTTCGCGAGCTTCGCGGTTAATTTCTTTCAGGTCACGTTTCACGTGACCTGTTTTTTTACAACAATCCAGGCGCTGGATTCTTTTGCAGTGATTTCGGTTTTTGCAGATGGGAATAAAGATGCGATCTGTTCAGGCGCAAGAAAGTGGCTTCGCATCAACAATATTTTCTCCCCCAATGCAATTAATTTCACGCCGAATATGCGAATATCCGGTTCTTCGATGATGATCCTCCCGCCGGGTTTGAGCAAACGAAAAAGTTCGCGGGCCGTATCGGCCTGATGGACGACATGATGCAAAGCATCCACCATGACGATGCGGTCGAAAGAATTGTCAGGGAAGGGCAAATGCTCCGAGTAAGCTGCGGCCGTTTGAAGTCCGGGCTTTGAAGCGGCGAAATGCAGCATTCCCAACGAAACATCTGCAATCACGATCTGATCAACTTGATCGAGCAGGGCATTTGCGACGCGTCCCGTGCCCCCACCCGCGTCGAGCAAGCGTCCATTGACCGGGAACGCGCCGATCTCCAACATGGTATCCAATGCAGAATATGCACCGACGCGATTGTAAAGGGGGGCAATGAAATCGAAGTGATCGAAAGGCATGTCAACCTGTGGTAATCAAATCCCTGATGTTATCGAAAGTGGCGGGGCCAATGCCTGAAACATTCATGATATCTTCAATATTGGAAAAAGGTCCGTGCTGGGTGCGATAGTCAATGATCTTCTGCGCGATGGTTGGGCCGATGCCGGGCAAGGTATCCAACTCGTTTAGCGTAGCGGTATTGATGTTAACCAAATCAGCATTATTTGTTGTCGCGCCGGGTGTGGTTATAACTGTAAACGGGCCAGTCGCAGGAGGCGCCGACCCCAACGTGCCGCCGCTTGTATTGCTGCCGCCCGCGCCGGGTATATCCAATTGCTGACCATCTTGCAATTTTGCGGCGAGGTTGATCTGATTCGGTTCAGCTTCAGCCAGCAATCCGCCCGCAGCCGTCACTGCATCCTGCACGCGGCTGCCTTCGGGAAAAGTATAAACACCGGGGCGCACCACCGCGCCAATGACATGCACCGTGACGGGAGTCTGAGTCGGCGCCGGTTCAAGCGTCACGGGCTTGCCGCCCGGAATGCGAACTACTAACAGCACAACACCTGCCAGGAGAAAACCAGCCACCACGCCGATGACAACATTCAATATTTGCTTCATGCTTTGATTTTACATTAATTTCATTACAAGTAGAGATTCCCCGGGCTCGAACACTCCAAGCATTGTATTTGCAAAACGCGACAAGCGTCGAAAATAAGGCGGCATTTCATCCAACACGATCACACGAAAACCCCATTTTTCATAGAACGATTGCAGGCCAGAACGGCAGGTAAGATATAACGGACGCGGCGCTTTGGCGATCAAATACTCAATGATAGCGCGCGCAATGCCTTTACCGCGATCCGATGGCACAACCGCGATGGATGCCAGTTCGACGATTTCCTTTCCATGCGGTTTGAGTTGTCCGCAGCCGCGCATCATACCGGACCCGTCAACGGCCACCACAAATCGACGCCAATCCAACCCGGTCGGGTTGATCTGCACCTGGCGAATGAGCTTTTGAATGGCAGGGAAATCCTGTTCGGCGGCGGGGCGGAGTGTAAAGTTGTTCTGCATGATCAGGCCAAAATAAAATTAGCGCAATAAACCTGCCGCGACAACAATCGTAAATGAAGCAACGAACCAATGGATCAGGAACGGATAGACAAAAGAGCGCGTTCGATATGCCACCCACGCAAATGCAAAACCACCGAAGATGGTCGAAAGCGTTTCAACTTCAGGCTTGCTGATATGAGCCAGCGCAAACGGGACGGCTTGCAGCCACAAGGCTTCCGGTCCAAATTTGCGGGCATAATAGAAAAGAATAAACCCGCGAAAGAAAAATTCCCAGCCGAACAGATCAATAAATGTGTTCCACGGCAAGCCGTTCAGCGACGATTTGTAATAATCCTGCATGGACACATTGCCGCGGCTTACAAAATACAGCACTGGCGCGATCAAAATGATGGCAATGGCCGTAAGTATCAATCCCAACTTCCAATCGCCAAAGGTAAATCCAAATTGGCGCGGGTCGTCACGAAAGACAAATATTATAAAAAGTAATGGAATGATAAGGTACAGAATGGTCCGGTCGAGGCCTTTGTTGGGCGTCAGGCGATGATAATAATCCACCATCAACAACAAAGTGCTGACAATGGTGATGGTGACGATTTTCCAATCGAAATGCAAACGAGGGCCAAGGAGAGTTTTCATTGAATGTCCAGTGATCAGTATGGAAGATAAAGTTGATTTCCGGTTGGGCCAAGCATCTGGATAATTGTATGCCCGTCGCGTGCAAGTTCAAATCCCCAATTTACCAGGAGCAAGGCAACGGCCAGTGAAACGACGACGACTGCCAACCCGCTGCGAGATTTAAGAGCCGAAAACCCGCCTGTCCAAAAGACAGCAGCAAGGATCGCAAAGAACGGAATCAAGGTCAGGTGGAAGCGCTCTTCTGACAGAATGAAAATATGCGGCAATAAATAACCGACGAAAAGCAATGCCAGCAAAATCGTTTGCGGATTATTTGGCAACGCCGCCGCGCCAAATACCGACGACAAGCTGACAATTACGAATGGCAAAGCCAACACGACCAGAATCAATGCAAGCAAAAATGGCGGGATAAACCCCAGAAAGTCGTTCACGTAAAAGTAAGTAAAGGCGCGCAATTCCAAATTAAAGAAATAGCCGAGTCTTCTCACGGCCAAATATGGGAATCGCATCGGGTCCTGCTTGATGAATTCAATCGCTTTTTGTGTGCCGATCTCATCGCGCGCTTTATCGTCAATGATGGAAAGCAGGTCAAGCGATGGGCCGAACGCAAATGTCCCGCTCGATTGCGGATGATAACCAACATACAGGTTATAACCCAGCGAAACTTCGATGCCGGTAATTTTTCCTGTCAACAAAGAATTACGAATCATCCAGGGTGTAATCGTCAAAACCAGAGCCAGCGCGGAAAGGAGAGCGCCGCGTTTTTGCTTGAGCGAAAACCAAATCCAGAGAATGGCAAATCCGGCAAAGACCAGGATGATCGAGCGAGTCAACGCGGCGAGACCAAGCAAAAAACCGGAGAGAAGAAAGTTGAAAGTAGACGGTCGAGAGTCGGGAGTTGCCAGTTTTTGGAGAGCAAGGAAACTGGCAAGAACCAAAAGGAAAAATAAATTCTCCGTGGCGAGGGCGATGGGAAAAATCAAAAGCATCGGGTAGGCCGCGACCATCCATGCCGCAATTTCGGCCATCTTCTTTCTTCTTTCATCTTTCATCTGATGATCAGAAAGAGGAAAGATGAAAGATAAATGCTCAGCCGTGTAATAAGTGAGCGGCGCGAGCAAGGCCCCGATAACGGTCTGCGCCAAACGGGCGGCAAAGAAGCGTCCGTCGTTGATCCCATTAAAAAAATAAATGATTGCAAGAAATGAAGGATATAACGGAGCGCGGAAAGTCGTCAGCATCCCGCGCGGATCGAGCGTGAGCGTTGTCAGGTCAAGGTGAAGGTACGGGGCAATGCGAGCCAGATCCGAAGGCGCGTACCAGCGAAAGCCGTTGCCGGAAGCGATGCTACGTGCCAGCATATCGTACTGGAACATGTCGTCCAGGCCGATAGCCAGGTGGCGCGTGAATAGAACGGGGATCAACCGCAAGCCGAACGCGATAAAAAAGATGTGCGCCGGAAAAGACTTAAGCCACTGCCAATTTATGTTTTTGATTGACCTCGCTGGTTAATCCGTCGATGCGGCGCTGAAGATAAGGCATGAAATATCCAGCATAACGCTCCCAGAGTTCAGGGCGCGACCAGTCATCGCCAGTGACCCGGCCGCGGCAATGCTCATGTCCGCACGAGCAATCGAACTCATCGTAATGCGTGCCATCACACATGGCGTAATCGAAACAAACTTCCTCGCCCGGTTCGATATCGCGCATGGCGACCAAACCGATCTGACCAGTGAAACCAGCGTTCGGATCGCAGGAGTGGTTGAAACAATCCGCAGGTTCCATGGCCATTGAAAACAAAAACAAACCTTCCTCGATCTGCAGGACGCGCTGAGTAAAGTCGGGCATCGTTGGATCGACTTCGTCTTCCGTGATAATCTTGCCTCCCCACAAAACAAGCAGCTCACCTTTCCTGACAGGCTCGACGGCAAACACGCCGCAACCGCCTTTTTCCTCGTGCGAATCATTTATCAACTTGGGTGACAGATATGAATAGAATTTACCGGCCATTCTTCTCCTTGAAGTTTCTCATGACCTGCAATCGGTCATGGCTTTATGATACGGGGACAATTTTGTCCGCCGTGATGACCCGACGACGCCTCCTGAGCGCCGTTGGGCGTATCTACAAAATTTGACTCTTTCGCTGCCGGTATAAAAACGCCTCGTCCGGGACTTGAACCGGGTCTCGTTAACTACATCCGCCGCCTCGCTGAGGGCATTCCCTCAACCGGCGGCGGTGTGCAGTCACTGCACGAGACCAGCGTCATGACAACGCAAGCAAAAAGTTTCTCTATCATTCACCTATAAGCGTCACATTTTACTTCGTATTATTCAAATGCACTAGGATTTTTCCCCTTCTGCATCAGATGATTTTGCGGTTAATCGTTGAACAATGAAAATAAGAATCACGTAAAGTAAATTCTTATCGCGGGTATGACATCGACACCAATGACCGAAAACCGGAATAGGCCTTCGGCATATCATCAGCGAAGAACGAAAATCTCCGTCCTTCGCGCGTAACACCGGGCATATTCATGGCCTTATCCGCCATGTCGGATGTAAACAATTCCACCGTCACTTTGATCGGCGTTTTTAAAATAAACGGGATTGGAGAATTTTTCTTTGCCAGTTTTTCAACCGCGCGTTTGGCCGCATCATGAATTAATTTCGCGGTCACATCCGGAGTCAGGCATTCAGCAGAAAACCTACCCGTCGCCTGCTTGGTGACAGCAGTTTCGATAGCGCCGATTTGCTCGACCATTTGCGCGCAAGCCGTCTGGTCTCCACTAGCCATGATGATTGGCGCGCCAAAGTGTCCAGCCAATGCAGCGTTCAAAGTATATTCGCCCGCCAACAAATCATTCAGCCAAAGGTTGGAAACACAAGTACTCGACCAGGTATGGTCCAACACAGCATTTTGCGAGCCATGCCGCGCGTGATAACCGATGAAGAAAACGCCATCCACGCCAGAGTCAACACTCTGCATCATGGACAATGGCGAGGGCGATCCGCTGTTCAACTTCGCACGCGGATCAATTTCCTCGATCAAAATATTCGAACCGTTCCAGTGTCCATCGGCCACGATGACTTCATCTGAGCCTGCATCGAACGCGCCGCGAATCGCTGCATTTATATCGTCAGTCATCAATTTACGAAAACGCGCATATTCGGGATGCCCCGGCGTAACCTGGTCCCAGGTGGTGACGCCCGTGATTCCTTCCATGTCAGTTGCAATTAATATTTTCATGCCGTCATTATAAAGCAATTGAATTGGGGCTATTGGCATACTGCATCAATTGAACAGAAAGAAATTGCAGCATTTCCCCAAACACTCCTACCGGGCAATGTGCCCACTTGAATTCCATTTACTTCCGCTGTATAGTGACTATGAAAAACGGACGCATTTCAGATCAATATACGCATTTAGAGAACGGGGGCTTATCTGAAATGCACCCGCTACACAACACAGCGCGGTTGCATTTCAAAATCGACTAACCAGTAATATCCACCAATCGGAGGGATGATGTTCCGCAAACTGTTACTACCCTTGTTCGTCGTAATGGCATTTGTCCTGACCGCCTGCGGGCCGGGTGGAGGATCGGCTGATCTTATTCCGGTCAAGGCATCAGGAAATGCCACTTTTTGTGAGAAGCAGGATAATACGCTGCTCGTCTATGTACAAAACATTGGCAACGCCGATGCGAATAGCGCCGAGGTGCAGGTGGAATTCTTCCTCGGGCCGGGCTATACCAAGACTGTACAGGGCACTACGGTCACAGGCAACCTCAAAGCTGGAGAGACTTTGAACTCCCCTATTACAGTTCCCATACCAGCAGATTGTCACAATCCTGATTGCGACTTTCGTATCACCATTGATCCATCTAGTGCCGTCAAAGAATCGAACAAGACCAACAACACAGTCGAAAGCGCCTGCATCGGATAACTAACAAAAACACAAACCTGACCGCGCATAGAAGCAGACCAGAGATTACGACAACACTCTGGTCTGCTTCAGTATCTGCTCTTATGCTTTACCAAGAACATGGCGACAGAAAACAAAAGGTGTTCAAGCCAAACCACTTTCCTTTCATCAAAATCAAGCCTATACTTGAAGTATCCCAGTAAAAGGAGATGCAACATGTCTGACTCAGCTTTACGAGCGCTTTCCATCTTGCGACAGGGAACTAATTTCCAGTGGTATGTTATTCCTCTGTTGGCTTTTGTCTTCTACGTTTATACAGTCGAAGCTGAAAAACGCAACTGGAGCCTGATCCTGGCGGGGCTGGCTTTCTGGGGCGCGGACTGGTTCAACGAGATCGTCAATGGTCTGGTTTTACGCGGAACAGGTTTTGCTCCGATCTGGGGCGAACCGGGTCCGACAGCATATTTGATTCTGGTCGGACTCAACATCGAGACAGCTTTCATGTTCGCAGTTGCAGGAATTATCTGGACGAAGATGCTCCTGCCAAACAAGGAAGATAAGATACTCGGTATTCCAAACCGCTGGTTCATCGCCATTGCCGGTTCAGCCTTCAGCGTCTTCGTTGAATACTTGCTCAATTCCGCCGGCGCATTGACCTGGGAATGGCCCTGGTGGAATCGCAGTATGCCAATCCTGATCTTCCTCTTCGGCTACCTGACCTTTTTCATCATGGCCTTCTGGGTCTTCGACATGAAATCCATGAAACAGAAAATTCAAACCGTCGGAACATTGTGGGCTGTGGACATTGTCAGCCTGATCGTCTTCGCCGGATTCTTGAAGTGGATTTAGGCGCCAAAATATTCATCCGCAGATTACACAGACATCGCACTCGTAAAGTATTTCGGCTCTTCAGGATTAAGTGGGGTAAAACCCCGCTTACCACGGAGATCACGGAGTCCACAGAGAAAAACCTTTTTTAATCTCCGTGTTCTCTGTGTACTCTGTGGTGAAAAATGGGGGAACCCCACCA